>JAKLJM010000333.1 GCA_023151145.1 Bacteriovoracaceae bacterium
AGACTTAGTTCCATGGTTCCTCTTTTCGCAATTAAAAGAATGACGTATAAATAATTATGAAAAAAACCTTTGTTTTCCTCATCGTCTGTATAGTTGCGCTTCTTTTAAGTCTCCTCTTGTTAAAAGATTATTTCAATCTTAATTTTTGGATAGAAAATTTTCAAAATTTAAAAATCTATGTCGATAACCATTTTTTTCAAGCATCGCTTATTTTTGTCTTTATTCATTTTTTAATGGCGCTTTTACCCATTCCTTGGCTTTCTACATTAAGCATTATTGGTGGACTCTTTTTTGGTGCTCAAGCATCAATACTTTACTCAGTTCTTATGACTATCGTTGGAGGAACACTATCATTTTTATTAATGAGATATTTTCTACGTGATTTTATCAAACTTAAATTCTCTAAAATTCAAAACAAGTATATGTCCAACGAGTCTGATAATATTCGAACTCTTATAAGTTTACGTATCTTTCCGTTATTACCATTTTTTGTTGTGACAGCAATTAGTTCTCTTAGTAAGATTAGACTCATTAATTTTTTATGGGCAAGCCCATTGGGAAGAATACCAATAATTGTCATTTATTCGTATTTTGGCGAAAAATTGATGGAAGTGAAAACACTAGATGGCGCAATGAATTTTCACACCCTAGTTATTCTACTTCTATTGTCGGTTATTCCATGGGCGTTAAAATATTTATCACGGTTTTATATGAAAAAAATAATTTGGCCAATTTTCTTCTTGTTAAGCTTTATGACTTTCGAGTTAAGAGCTGAATCTACTATTAACGATTTTACTATCTCCGCAGTAGTCTCAGACGATGTTGTACAAATTCAAGATATGTCACAATCTCGTGATATCAAATTAAATGATATGTTTGCCATTTATTCTCATGAAACTCATCAAGTTCTTGGTTATGCAGAGGTGACAAAAGTTGAAAATGGAACAGATTTTTTCGAAGCAAAAGTAGAAACTCATCATCAGTCGGGGATGATACGCCCTGGAAATTATTTGGTTCGTTTAGATTTATCTTCTGTAAATAATTCTATCCCTGCACGAATCGAGCTGTTGAGTTATTCAAAGAGAAAAGTTGCTAGTAAGTATCGTCATTTAGTTTATACTGGTTTTTTCTTGGGACAGACTGCACAGCCTTTATTGAAAAATGAATTTATCATTGGTCCCTCTTTTATGGCTTATGGTTATCAAGATCGTTTACAGTTTCATACCAATGTTTTGAATAGTTTTTTTAGGACACCGAATGTTGGCTATAAATTTCTCTTTGGACGAAATTCTGATTATGCTTTTTCTTTCTCTCAGGAATTTAACTATTATCCCGATGCACATAAAACTTACCATGAATTTTCATTTCATTTAGATATGTATTCAAATTCTAAATTTGTTTCTTATGGAAAATTAAAACTTTTTACCAAACGTCCTGAAACGAAAACGTTAACAAATAGTGATGAATACGTTTCTGATTTGAGTACAGAGCTACAATTAGCTTATGGATATGTCGCAGACAATTGGAATAGAATTATTTTTGGTCCCAAGGTAGATTTTGAAAAAAAGAAAGTGGGTGGATCTGTTGGTTATTATGTCATTGATAAAGAATTTCATATGTTAATAGGTGCTTCCGCCAATGATTTTTCTGAGGCTACTCTAGGAAGAGAAGGATATATTTTAAACTTAGATTTTTGGTGGCGTTTTTAAATTAATTCACTAGGAATATTTATTTACCTAGTTTGAAATTTAAGTGACAGAGAATTGATGCAATAACGTAAACCTGTTGGTTTTGGCCCATCAGTAAAGACGTGGCCAAGATGAGCGTGGCAGACTGGGCAACGTAGCTCAATTCTTTGCATTCCGTGGCTTGAATCACTAATTTTTTCTAACTCAACGGCTTCGTCAAAAAACGATGGCCATCCAGATCCAGAATCAAATTTGTCTTTTGAATCAAATAACAAATGATCGCAAACAGCACAAAGATAAAGTCCATCTTCGTAGAACGAATTGTATTTTCCACTAAATGGTGGCTCTGTTCCACAATGTTGAGTAACATAAATAGCTTCAGGGCTAAGTTGTTCTAGATTTTTCTTTTTTTTACTTTGATCCATTTTTATCTTCTCTTATTTTTTTATAAACTCTAATGGCCATTAAGAGCGTAATAATAAGTCCGGCTAGACCAATGAGTCCATAACCCATATGTAAGATACTTTTAAAAATAACTAGAAAGACGATGGCAAATAAAAATACAGTAGATACTTCATTCCACATTCTTAACTGAAGTGGAGTAAGTGGGTAGCGATCTTTAGCGAGCTCTTTATAAATCCAGTGAAGGGAAAAATGATAAAGATAGAGGAAAAAAACAAAAACTAATTTTACAATAAGCCAAGGGTGATCTGTCCAAGGCCAAAAATAACTTGCAGATCCAAAGCCAAAAATGGCTACCATGATGGCCGAAGGCCAAGTGATTCCAAAGAGAAGGCGACGAGACATAATCTTAAACTGGTCTTGTAAGGCTTTTCTTTCAACTATAGGCATTTGCAGAGCTTCAGTGTGGTAAATAAAAAGCCTAGGTAAGTAAAACAAACCAGCAAACCAGGTAATGACAAAAATAATATGCAAAGATTTTATTAAGAGTATGTTCATAGTTTGAGTATTTTAAGTTAAATTACTATCTATGAATAGAGTCTTTTATCTTTTTAGACATGGCGAAACAGATTGGAATATTGACCGAAGATGTCAGGGGCATACAGATATCCCCTTAAATGAAACAGGAATTCGCCAAGCTGTTGAACTCTCTGAACAACTAAAAACAATTCCCTTACAAACCATTTTTTCCAGTGATTTGAGTCGAGCCTTGAAAACAGGTCAAACTGTTTCTAATACATTAAAAATCCCCATTCAGTTTGATTCACGGTTGCGTGAAATGAGTTATGGTGAAGCAGAAGGAATGATTTTTCAAAATGCTATTGAGACTTTTGGAGAAGAGACCTGGAAAAGATTAATGTCTTTTAAAAAGGATTACGATTTAGTTTGTTTTCCTGGTGGTGAAACGAGAAAAGCTGCTAGAGAAAGATTTTTGCATTTGTTAGAAGAAATCATGATGAACACAGATTATGTTCATATTGGAATCAGTACTCATGGTGGTG
>JAKLJM010000334.1 GCA_023151145.1 Bacteriovoracaceae bacterium
AGGATTTCCAGGCGGTGGCATCGGTGGAGGATTTCCAGGTGGCGGCGTTGGTGGAGGATTTCCAGGTGGCGGCGTTGGTGGAGGATTTCCAGGTGGCGGCGTTGGTGGAGGATTTCCAGGCGGTGGTATCGGTGGAGGATTTCCAGGCGGTAATGGAACAGGTTATCCATACCCAGGCGGCATTGGTGGAGGCGGAATTTATGCTCCAGGAATGGGCCAAGGTGGTATGGGCTTAGGAACTGGTGGATGGCCATCTAATGGCGGTTACTGGGGAGGAACTGGCGGCTGGAACGGTGGTTCTGGTTACGGAGTACCGGGAATGAACGGCGGTTACTACGATCAGTATCAAGCACAATTACAAGCTCAAATGGCCATGCAAGGAATTGCACAAGGTTCATATACAAGAAATATAGGTAACGCTCAAACTGCTCAAATGGGTAATCAAGCGCTTTACCAAAACTATGCAAACGCTTACCAAAACTACGCAAACTCAGCGAACATGTATGGTGGTGCTGGAATGTATGGTGGTGCGCCTTATAGTACAGGTGGAATTGGAGCAGGTTTCTCGATTAATGCCGGATTCGGTGGTTTCTAAGAATTAAATTGAAATTATAAAATGAATAAAAAAAAGCAGAACCTAGGTTCTGCTTTTTTTTTGTTATTACTTTTTATTATGTAAAAGAACTTTAGAATCATCGCGGAAAAGGACTTCGATTTTATTACTATCGATAGATCTCTCAACGATACCTTGTCCAAAAGTTGGGTGATTAATGACATCCCCTGATTTAAACTCAGTTCTAATAGAATAATCGACAGCAGATACAGTCGCTTTGTTAATCATTCTTTCCCAAACAACTGAATTTGGTTCACTGATTTTTCTGCTTGATGAACCTCTTGAACTTTTCGCAGAGCGAACAATTTTTGAAACTGCTGGCTTTGCTTTTTTAGCAGAAGGATCTTTAAAAGTATGTGTTGCTTTACAAGTCTTACACATAACTTTGTCAATTTCAGTAGGCCCTTTCATAGCAACAACCATATGTGCTAGTGTTAATTTACATTTATTACAGTGAGCGAGAATTTCTTTACCGACAGAGAGTTCATTCATGAGATTTGCCTTTCTTTAGAGAATCCAGAGATTCTACTTCAAAAATGCGATTTTGTAAAGGTAAGTGACGCAGCGTAATCAGTAAAAGACAAAGTTTATGAGCAAAGAAAAAAACATCACTAACACATTGGTTAAGCTGGAAGAAAAAGCAAAATTACTTCCGACTAAATCGGGTTGTTATTTGATGAAAAATAAAAATGATCAAATCATTTATGTAGGTAAGGCCAAGAATTTAAAAGCTCGAGTCCTCTCGTATTTCAATTTAAGCGCAAAAAATCCAAAAACAGAGATTCTCGTGTCTCATATCGTCGACTTTGATTTTATCATGACCGATACAGATGCTGAGGCCTTTGTCCTTGAAAATAACCTCATTAAAAAACATGCACCCAAGTATAATATTCGCTTAAAGGACGACAAATCCTACCCCTATGTGGTGATTAATCATGGGGAGCCATTCGCTCGCTTAGAGTATATTAGAAAAGTAAAACGAAGTTCCAAATTAGAAGTCTTCGGACCTTTTGTTACCGGAAGCAACGTCGGAGAGGTCCTGCGTGTGTTGACCAAGGTTTTAAATTTAAGAGATTGCTCGTTAACTGAATTTAAAAAAAGAAAAGAGCCATGTTTATTATTTCAAATGAAACAATGTTCCGCTCCTTGTGTTGGGAAAATATCAGAAGAGAACTATGCTAAAGATTTAAGCCTTGCGATTGATCTTTTTAAAAGTTCTGGGAAAAAAGTACAAAAATATTTTGAGCAAAATATGTTCGAAGCCAGTGAAGCCGAGGAGTTTGAGCGAGCGGCATCACTGCGTGATAATTTAGGATTGCTAAATAATTTTATCACTCACTTTCGTCAAGAAAATGCTGAAATGAATGATGTGAAAAATGTTGACGTTGTAGCCTTCTACCAAGGTGAAGAGGAAGTTGATATTTCCATCTATATGGTGAGAAATGGTTTGTTGTTAGGACACAAAAATTTCTCGTTTTCTAATTTAGATTTAACTGAAGAAGTAGAAGATGAAGTCTTAAATTTTCTTTTTCAATATTACGCAGAGACGTTTGACTTACTTCCCGATGTTATCATTACTCAATTTAGCAATGACGTGAATGAAGAATTTGAAACTGCGTTGAAAAATGTGCAAGAAAAAATTCAAGTAAAATCACCAGGAAATAAATATCAATCTCTTTTAGATCTCACTCGCGATCATGCCTTTGAGCAACAACGAGTTCGACTTTTAAATCAAGAATCTGTTTACGTGGGTCTCAATAAATTAAAGGATCTGTTAGGCTTGAGAGAGCGACCGGTGATCTTGGAGTGCTATGATATCGCCATTTTTCAAGGGAAATCACCCACCGCTGCTCAAATTGTTTTTCACGATGGTAAGGCCGACAAAAAAGCCTATCGGCATTACACTTTACAAGAAAGGCCTGAAGGCAATAACGATTTTGCCATGATGAAAGAGTTGATCACTAGACGTCTAGACAATGGAAAGCTTCCTGATGTTTTTATCGTTGATGGTGGCTTAGGACAGGTGAATGTTTTCAGAGAAGTCTTGAAAGAATTTAACATTCCAATCCCCGTCGTGGGAATAGCGAAATCAAAAGTGTTGAAGGGAAAAGAGAGTTTTAAACAAGTAGAGATAAAAAGATCGGAAGAACGCCTAATTATTCCCGAGAGAAAAAATCCTTATTTTTTAAATCAGAATAAATCTTTATTTAAAATCATTATTCAGATGAGAGATGAAGCACATCGGTTTTCAAGAAGGCTTCATCATCATCATGAAACGAAACGCGTACTAGGAAAAAAACAAAAGCTAAGTCTTAATTAATGACGTGAATAATTTTCTTTTGTCCTTGTCCACATTCTGGGCAACGACAAGTCTCTTGCATTAGTAAGTTCTTATAGTCTGATAAATGAGTCATGACTAATTTTGCACCACAGATTTTGCATTCCGTAATGTGTTTTTTTACTTGCTTCGCATCTCCAAAATATTCTTGGAAATTTTCGAATTTGTAATCAGATTC
>JAKLJM010000335.1 GCA_023151145.1 Bacteriovoracaceae bacterium
TGGATTAGAGTTTTGTTCTATACTTCGAAGTAATATGCCTTTATGGACTTGAAGTATTTAATACGACTAGATCGTGAACACATTAATCTGATTAGACATATTTGCTTAAAGGAAAATTCCTTTCAATCTGCGTCTACTCTTTTCTATGAAGGCCAAACACCTATCGTCGCTTATTTGGTTATTGATGGCGTAGTAAACCTTGTAAAAAATCGTCGCATCAAAACGACCCTCAAATCTGGCTCACTGATTGGTTTAAAAGAACTAATGCTAAACAAGCCTGTTCCCCTAGAGGCAAAAGTTGAAGCAAACTCTTCTTTAGTCTTTTTAGATAAATCCACTATTCAAGAAATCATAAATGCCACTCACGGCTCTGATTTGTCCATGCTCTTTCGCGAGCTCGTTGAAGCATCTTAGTCTCATCTTTACCTAGGTTCGCATAACTCATAATGGTATTGTTCCCATACAAACTCTTTCAACACTCAAGACTAACTCAAAACTAAAGATATCAATCTTGTCTTAACGTGATCTATATCATGTAATTAACTAGTTAGAAATTTTAGAATAAACCCATAATTCAAGGAGATAAACCATGAAGAAAATTACTATTTGCGTTGATTTAAACGAGCAGTGTTTTAATACGCTAAAAAAATTAAAAAATTCAGAGCTTTTTAAAAATGCTGAAATTCATTTGGTTCATTTTTTTGAAATTCAAGTTTATACTGCAGAATTTACTCCCTTTGTGTTTCCGACAACTGACCAATATCCTGAAATAGAAAAATCAACATTACAAAGCTTAGAAAACCTCGAAAAGGATTTGGGGATTACTGCTAAAAAAGTGTGCCGCTTTGTTCATTCAAGCGAAGAAAGTGTTCACGACTATTTAAAAGAGCAGAATATGAATTTAGTGGTTGTTTCAACTCAAGGAAAACATGGTATCGAAGGATTTTTCCATTCTTCATTTACTGATTACTTAGTGAAGTACTCTCCATGTGATGTTTATGTCGCGAGACCAAAAGCAGAATAATAAAGTTAAGATACAAAAAATATGAGCACAACGATCGATCAATTGAATCATCAAATCATTAAAGAGAAAATTCTTTGCACACATTGTGACGAAGAAGTCGTTGTGCCTTATTTTTCAAAGATCGATAAAAAACATCAGCATACTTTTTGTTGTCTTGGCTGTGTCACCGTTTATGAAGTTATTCATGATAAAGGTTTAAATCAGTATTACGATATTAAAAAGGACTCTGAAGTCCTCAAACGTCGTTCTCCCGCAGAAGAAAAGGCTAAAAGTTATTCGTATTTAGATGAAGAAAACTTCCAAAATGATTACTCCTATACCATCAAAGAGACTCGAGTTCTTGAATTTTATCTTGAAGGCATTCATTGTCTCGCTTGTCTTTGGTTGATTGAAAAACTACCAGAATTTATCCCTGGAGTTTCATTTGCCCGACTAGATATCGGAAAATCAATTGCGACCATTGGTATTACAGATGATGGCAAATTCTCAACGGTGGCCAAGGAGCTGCATAGTTTAGGCTATAAACCGCATCCACTTAAACGCAATGAAGATCAAAAAAAATTCCAAATAAAAGAAGAAAGAACATTTTTAAAAAGAATGGCCGTTGCCGCAGCAGCATCAATGAACATCATGCTCTACGCTATTTCGATTTACGCCGGAGCAGATGGGGCTTATGCTGAATTTTTCGGTATCCTCACTGTGGTCTTGGCCATTCCGGTTATGACCTATTCAGCTTATCCATTTTATCTATCTGCTTTCAATGCCCTCAAAAATAAAAAAATGAATTTAGATGTCCCTATTGCCATGGCGTTATTGATTGGCTTTTTTTATGGAATATTCAATATCACAAAAATGAATCATGAAAACTATTTAGATTCATTAACAGCTTTAGTTTTTTTACTTTTAATCACTCGTTACTTTTTGTTAAAAGTTCAACAAATGGGATTAACGGCCAATGATTTAAATTTTTTCTATACCAGCAACTCACTCTTAAAACAAAATGCCAATGGTGAATTCCATGAAATCCACCCCAGCCATGTCGTCATAGGGGATCTCATTAAAGTAAAACCCAACGAAATGATTCCAGTCGATGGAATTATTAGAAATGGGAGCAGCTACTTAAATCTCTCATTATTAAATGGCGAAAGCTTACCACGAAAAGCCTATGTTGGTGAACATGTGTATTCAGGAACTGAAAACGTTGATCAAGAATTAATTATTGAAGTAACGGCCACAGATAAAGAGACTCGCCTTGGAAAAATTTTAAAAGGTGTTGAAAATGGTTGGGCCAACAGAGCACCGATTGTTCAATTAACCGACTCTGTTTCTAGTTATTTTATTTCAGCAGTTTTTATTTTATCATTCGCGGTTTTTATTTATCAGACGTCTATGGGGAATTTTGGCCATGGTCTAAATCTTGCCATCACTCTACTCATTGTTACTTGCCCTTGTGCACTGGCTTTAGCCACTCCTATGACATTGACGAATTCAATGTCCAAAGCATCTAAAAAAGGGATCATTATTAAAAATGATCAAGTCATTCAGAAGTTATCTGAAATTAAAACGGTTTTCATTGATAAAACTGGAACTATTACTTTCGGTAAATTTAAAATTACATTCAAAAAATCTCAAAACAATGAAAAAGAAAATTTTTACCAAGACATCATCTTCACACTTGAAAAAAACTCACGTCATCCAATTGCTTTAGCTTTAAAAGAAGACTTACGAAGTTCAGAGAGAAAACATCTTGAACTTGATGATGTTCAAGAAATCATTGGTCTTGGAGTGACTGGCCAATATCAAAATCAAAAATATCAAGTTAAGGCCATCAAAGAACAATTTTCATCCGAACAAGTTGTGAAGAGTTCCGTTTTAAATTCTGTCGTTGGCCTTTATGAAAATGATCAATTGGTTTATGAAATTCATTTACAAGATCAAATTCGCCCAGATTCAAAAAATATTATTCAAGGATTAAAAAAAGCGGGCTTTAAAGTTCTTCTTTTATCTGGTGACAAAAAAGAAATTGTTCAGGCCATGGCCAGAGAAGTTGGTTTAACCGACCATGAATGGATTGCGGAAATTTCACCAGAAGAAAAATGCGAG
>JAKLJM010000003.1 GCA_023151145.1 Bacteriovoracaceae bacterium
CAAAAATTTTAAATCCAGTTGAAAGAGTGCGTTTTGTTCACGATATGATCGATCAAGAAATGAGCGATTTAAATCAAAATGAAGCAGTTAAAAAATTAACAGCTTGTCAGAAAGGATGTGCAGCTTGCTGTCACACCCAAGTAAGTGTGACAAAAGATGAAGCTAACTTACTTACTGATCGAATCATGCAAGGGCATCCGATTAATTGGGATAATTTTCACTTACAGGTCAAGGCCGAAAATAACACCACTGATTTTATGAGTATTAATTATAAAAATCGCTCCTGTATTTTCCTTGATAGTGAAAATGCTTGTAGTGTTTACGAGGATCGACCGAGTGTTTGTCGGACAAACGCTGTGGTTGGAAATGCTGAGCAATGTAAGAATGATGATGGTCAATTTAGAACTCAGCAAATATTGAATACTTACAACGCTGACATGATTATTATGGGTGCTTATATGCATTCCGAAGAGAATGGGGCATTGCCTTCAATGATCTGGAAATCTTTATGTGAGAAAAATAAACAAAATATAATCGAAAAAGAGATCAAGAATCCTGGAACTGTTCTAAAAGAAGTTTTCAAGCCAAAATCACTAGGGTAAAACCTACGGGTGAATTGCCCAATCTGTCAAAACTCAAGCTCATTTTATCACTCAACTTTTCATTGGAAAAAGCGCGATTTTTATTGCTGTCAATCATGTGATTTCCGTTTTGTTTCTAAGGATACAATGTTGACTGCCGACGAAGAAATGTCTCGCTACGATCAGCATAATAATAGTATAAGCGATTTAACATACCGATCATATTTGCAAACATTGATTAAGCCCCTAAGTGAGTTGCTTACACAAAGAGCGCCAGGTAGTCATTTAGATTTTGGATCTGGAAAGGCACCTGTTGTGAGCGAACTTTTTAAAGAACAAGGTTGGCAATCTGAATATTATGATTGTTATTTTTATCCATCATTCCTGCATTGAAGTCGTCGAGCACTTTAGAGATGCATTACCAAATTGGCAGGAGTTGGTGGATCTAGTGAAAACCAATGGCCTTATTTTAGTGAATACTCAAATTTATCATCCCGAATTAAAACATGATGAGGATGAGCGAAAGTTTGAGCGTTGGTGGTACAAGAATGATCCTACCCATGTTGGAATCTATTGCGACAAAACCTTAGCGTTACTAGAAGTTAAGTTCGGTTTAGAAAGGCTGTATTTTGATAATATCAAAACAATTATTTGGAGAAAACGTTCATGAAAGTCGTCATGTATGGAATTAAAAATTGTGATACGGTAAAAAAAGCAATTGGTCACATTCAGCATATGGGACATGAAATCGAATTTTATGATTATAAAAAAACTTCTCCGACAGAAGAACAAATTGCCCGATGGGCGATTGATTTTGGAGAGTTACCAGTAAATAAAAAAGGGACTACTTATAAAAAAGTATCTGCAGAATTTGAAGCATTGAAAACAGAGAAAGCAAAAATCAAATTTATGATTGAAAATTCATCAATGATCATTCGACCAATTATTGAAGATCACAAAACTCAGAAAATCTTGGCCATAGGGAAAAGTTTTGAATCAATCAAGTAAGGTTAATTTAACGGCCTATTTACAGAAAAAAGCTGAGTTGAACAAAGCTGAACAAAGTGTTCCACGGAAACAGTATTGTTTTTCCTGTATGCGACCTACAAAAAATTGTTTGTGCCGTGATATTCATAGCTTCAAACCTAGAATAAATGTAGTGATTCTTATTCATCCAATGGAAGCTAAAAAAGAAAAATTAGGAACAGGACGTTTAAGTCATTTATTTTTAGAAAACTCAAAACTCATTCAGGGGATTAATTTTACTCAAAACCAAGAGGTTAATGAGTTAATTGAAAATGAAAATAATGCTTGTTACTTACTTTATCCAGGTGAGAATGCAGTTAATCTTTCAATCGAGAGCGATGAGGTAAAAAAATCAGTACTGGCAAAGGACTATCAAAGCCAAAAAAATATTTATGTCTTTGTCATAGATGGGACATGGCCTTGTGCTAAAAAAATGATGAAGGAATCAAAAAACCTTCATTCTTTAAAAAGAATTAGTTTTAATGTGGAGAAAAAATCCATTTTTGCCATTAAGGAGCAACCGGGAGATTTTTGTTTGTCGACCATTGAGTCTATTCATTTAATGCTTGGGTTGTTAGAGAAAAATAGCTTGGAACTTCCAATGATTCATCGAGATTTGATGCTGACAGTTTTTCAGAAAATGATTGATTATCAAATTCAGTGTGCAGCTGATCCGAGCTTGCCAAGCTTTAAAAGAAGTAAGCGCCCTTATAAAAACACTGAAGAGCGCACTCGATCGAAGAAATGGGAAACTAGAAAAATTATTTTTTAAGTTCAGGAAAGTCAGTAAAAATTTTGCTCATATCTTGTTCATAAGAATAGGCAAAAAATTCTCTTAAAAATATCTCTTCGTTTGAAAAGTTATAGCTAGGGTGTTTGCTTTTAAAATCTTCAATAGTTTTTTTATCTAATTTTTTAATATGGTCTTTTAATAATTTTTTAATCTTTGGATGACTGGCAAAAAAAGTGTGTAATCGTTCATGATTTAAAGTACTCGTGAAGTTTTTAGTAAACATGTCTTGAGCATCATTTGGATTCATGTTCTTGACACCGTCACCTAGTAACGTAAGTTCGTTAACAACTATTCCATACTGATTTTTCTCTAGAGATTTCAAAGGAAAATCGGAAACTTGATCCACGTTAAAAAAAGATTTAACAGCTTGAAGACAAACAAGTCCAGGTTTGGATTTTTTCCATTTTAAATAATCGGAATAGGCTTTTTTAGAAAATGAAATTCCTTTTATAGATAATGAAAACAATGGAAGAGGAAGCTCTTCTGATTTGAAAAGTTTTTCTTTTACCCCGTAGCAATAGAAGTTTTGGGTAAACTCTTCTTGGTTGTTGATAGCGATGGCTTTAGTGATATTGTCACTGGTGATTTTAGCTTGGTAAACATGACTTTGGATAATTCGGCTGTGGGTACTAAAACGATTTTCTATATAACGTTTCCACTGACAGGGATGATTTGAGAATAAATCATTTCCATTGGTGTACATGTCTCTTAGCTGAGGAAGTGGGCAAGTTTGATCAAGACGATTAAAGTGAAAGGCTTTAATTAACTCTTCTATATCGGTACTTTTTGGAGTTGGACATTTTTCTATTTTTCTAATGTCACACCATCTTTTAAAACATTCTTCACTGTTTTGATCTTTTTCTACGCAAGATTTTAAAACAAAAAACTCCATTCTTTGGATCATGTCAGCTCGGCTAGTTGGACGAAAAGCATCAATTTCTGCGCCTAAGACACCTTCTAGATCGATGCTTTGTTTGTTGTTTTTAAGCCAGATGATTTTTTTTTGATAATCAATTATATACTCATCACCTAAGACTTTAGGGCCGAGATTACCAGCGACTTCTCGATGAGCGAGTGCACCTGATTGACCGGTATACAAATAGGCTTCAGTGGAAAACTCTAATGGACCACAGATGGTCTTTTTTAAATTTAAAAAAGAAGGGGCAAACATATTATTTATTTCATAAATTTTTTCAAAGAATCGATTTTCTTTCACGAAATGAGTGTGAAAGGTAAGGGGGATTTCGGAGCCGGTATCTAATCTAAGTGGAAAACTTACTTTTGAGTTTGAACAATTAAGAACAAGTACATCTCTTCCTCGGATCTCAAATGGAAGTTGATATTGAAAACCTTGTGTGGATGCTGGCGAAAAAGTGATGGCGTTTTTAATGAGATCATATTTAAGAGGGTATTGTTTTAAAAATGGAGAACCCAAAATACCATCACAACAATCAAGACCATCTTGAACGGTATTAAAGCGTTTATTTTTCATGATATTGGTAGGCATCTGATTAAAGCTTAAATCATTTATTTTTAAACTTAGCTTCGCACCAAGTGACGTTATTTTTTGATTAAAAGTCGAAACGTCAGTATTTAACGTGGAGTCCATCTCTAAAGCATTGGCTTTTTTCAATTCTTCAACGACGTCAGGATCAATAAAGTTAACATTTGAACCAGTATCTAATAAAAATTTATAAGGTTTATCAGAAATTTTAATTTCAACGATAACTAGGCTTGAGATATTGCGTAAAATGGGAAGAGAAGTTTCCGCTTTAAGAGAAAAGGAAAAAAAAGAGAGTAGAAGAGTTAGTAAACTCATTTTCATAGAACCGTCCATTGGTTGCAATTGAATTTAAATTATTCTACGACCAAGTGATGCTGCTTGCAAGCTCACTATCTGGAGCCAAGATAAATTTATGTAATCCTAATGAACCAAACATGAAATCTGGTACACGGATACGGTAAAAGATCCCTTTTTCGTGAGTGGCTGTATTGATAATATTGGTTTTTGAGCGAATTACTGAATGGGCCAAGCCGTCTTCGTAGGGAACAAATAAATCAAAAGGTAGTTGTTTTCTTAAAAAGAAATCAACAATGGTTTTACGTAAGTTTTTAATGTCTTCTGGTTCATTGGCCGAGATGAGAAAACTGTTGGGATGTTTTCTTAAAATAATTTTTTTCTTTATTTCATCGTGGAAAAGATCTTTCTTGTTAAAGACAATGATCTGATCTTTATCTTGAACACCGAGTTCTGTTAAAACTGATTTTGTTACTTCAAGATGTTTTTCAAAGTGTGGATCAGAAATATCACAAACAATAACTAAAAGATCAGCTTCTAGCGCTGATTCTAGAGTGGTTTTAAATCCATCGATTAAAGTATTGGGGAGGTTAGAAATAAAACCTACAGTGTCAATTAAGATCATTGGAGGTTTGGTGTCTGGATTAAGCATTCGATAAGTTGAGTCGAGAGTGGCGAATAATTTATTTTCTTCTAACACATCTACTCGGCACATTCTATTCATGACAGAAGACTTACCTGCATTGGTGTATCCTACCAGTGCCGCAGTTACCGATTGATTGGAACGCTTTTTCTTTCGTTCATTTCTTTGAATTTCTAAAGTTTTTAATTCTTCTTTGTAGAATTCAATTTTTTCTCTGATTATTCTTCGGTCGAGCTCAATTTGTTTTTCACCTTCACCACCAAGTACACCAACACCACCTCTTTGACGATTTAAGTGGGACCAAAAACCAGCCAGGCGAGGAAGCATGTATTGAAGTCTAGCGATTTCGATTTGTACTTTTGCTTCACGAGTACGAGCGTGTTTGGCAAAAATTTCTAAAATGACGTGAACACGATCAACAACAGAAAGTCCGGTGATCTCTCTTATGTTTCGAATTTGGCCAGCCGTTAATTCGAAGTCAAAGACTAACATCTTACTTCCTTCGTCATAGGCAGCATCCGCGATCTCATGAATTTTTCCTGAACCTAAAACAGTTGCAGGATCAACTTGTTTTCTAATTTGAATATGTTCAGAAGCTGTCTTTACACCAAGAGTGCGCAACAGTTCTTTTAATTCAGACATTGAACGTTTAGATTCTGATTCAGTGGAATGTTCTGGAAAGTTTGGACAGACCAGAGAAACCAACGTGGCTTGATAATTTGTATCGATATTAAATTCGTTATCTAACATGTAGTTTAACTACCTCATTGTCTAACAGTCTGGTGCCATTGAGCCTCAGAACTCCTAGAATTGCTATTTGGGTTGATTGTTGAGTAACTGGTAAAAGAGAGTCGCCGTCGAGTATTTCTAAATAGTCATATCGTGTGTCTTGTAGAAAATCAGTTTGAAGACGAGCAGCTTTTTCTAAAGCAATTTCAAGATTAGGCTCTTGAAGAAAAATGTTTTTTAAAATGATCAATGAGTGATGTAGTTTAAGCGCTTCTTCTTGATCTTTTTCCGAGAGATATTGATTACGAGAAGAAAGAGCTAGCCCATTGGCATTTCTTATAATGGGAAAAAAATGAAGTCGAATTCCTAAGTCTAGGTCGTTAACCATTTTTTGGATGACTATGCATTGCTGATAATCTTTTTGTCCAAAATAAGCGTTATTAGGTTCTGTGATTTTAAATAATTTATAAACAACAGTGGTCACTCCATCAAAATGAGTTGGACGAAATTTACCACAAAGAATTTGGGTGATTGGCCCAACGGAGATAAGTGAACTAAAGCCTGGGTTGTAAATTTCACTATCTGATTGTGGAGCAAAGATTAAGACAGATCGAGAAAGGGATTCATTTTTATTGCTAAACTCGAAAAATAGTTTAGTGATTTTTGCCACGTCTGCATCGAGGGTTCTTGGGTATTTATGATAATCTTCGTTAGGCCCAAATTGTTTAGGGTTTACGAAAATAGTCAGGAACGTGACTTCGTTTTCAAGGAGGGATTTTTCTAATAAAGAAATATGACCTTCATGTAAATTTCCCATAGTTGGAACAAGTCCAATTTTTGCACCTGGAAAATTTTGTAAATGCTCTTGTCTGAATTTTTTAAGTTCACTTTTGGTGTGAATTACTTCAATCATATTTTTAACCATTCAAGAATTTTATATCCTAAAAGTTTTTTAGGAATTCTTTGATCCAAGATTAAGTCATCATTTTGTAGGACGCGGTAGTGTGCATGATCACTATTGAATCCTTGAAGTTCATCTTCTTTTTTTACTAAACCGTTGTTGACTAATGTTCCAACTAAAAGATCTACAGGTTTTTTAGCTTGTTTTGTTTTTAACATTTCTTTGGTGAGATTTGTTTCTGCCGCAAACCCAACAATCTTTTGTTTGCCATTTGTTTTCTTTTTAAGTTCTAAAACATTTTTTAAAACGTCCGGTGCATTTTTAAGTTTTAATTCTGTAACACCTGTATCTTTTTTTATTTTTTGATCGAGTGGTTCAATTTCCCAATCACTTAAAGCAGCACTACTGATAAAGATTTTTGCCGAGGCAAATTCTTTTTGAATAACTTCATCAAACTCATGGACTCGTTTTAAACGAATAAGTTCAAACTGAGGATGTTTGTCGAGTAATTCTAATTGTGAAGTTGCATTTATTCCTGCGATCACTTGCACTTTGAAACCTAAACTTAAAAAGCATTGGGCCAATTCAAAGCCTGTCACACCAGAAGAAGAATTCGTTAAATAGCGAACAGGATCAATGGGAACGACACTTGCCCCGGTAGAGATGAGAATTTTCTCATTTTTAAAATTTAAAGGATTAATGGTTTCAGTTAAATAAATAATTTCATTAACATCTGGTAATTTTCCTTCACCTTCATCGCCACAAGCTAAGAGTCCTGTTTTTGTTTTACTGATAAAAATATTTTTTAAACTTCCAAGTTTAGTCAATTGTTGGAAATTTTCCTGGATAAAGGGATGATGAAGCATGTTTGTGTTCATGGCCGGAAAAACTAAGAGTGGTTTGGTTTTTGGGTAAGCTAAAAAAACCGAAGTCAATAGATCACTGGCTTCTCCTCGCACTAAACGAGCCAGGGTGTTGGCCGAAAGTGGGGCAATGATAAATGTATCTGCCCATTTCACTAAATCAACATGCAAAACATTGGTATGTAAAAAATCTTCTTCTGGCTGATAAAATTTTTCCACCCCCAAGTAGCCATAGAGCTCTGGAACTAAAAATTTTTTAGCACCACTGGTGACAATCACACGAACTGCGTGGCCACGTTTAACTAACTCTCGGGAAAGATCGATGGTCTTATAAGCAGAGATTGATCCGGTGACGGCAAGTAGTATATTCATAGGGGGGAACTATTTCATTTTTTCCCCTTTTTGGCCATACAACTAAAGTAAGAACTGCGTTAAGTTGCTGTGAACTTTGGGTTGAATTAAGGTAATACGATGGAGACTAGAGGTTTGGTTTGCGGAATAAAGCTCATGATGTAGAGGAGACAAAAAAAACCTAAAAATAAAGCCTGTGTCCCAACGATAAACCAACCAATGGCACCGATACGAAAATCAACAATTTTTCGAGTATAGTAGTTTCGTAAGCTTTGCTGACGATATTCCATGGCCACTGAATTTTCGTGAATTGCGCGATCTAAATCTGAATGGAATGCCATAAATTCATCCTTGGTTAAAGGACTTATCGGATAGTTTTTGGGGTTTCTTTAAAACGGATATATTGAATTAAGTTTATGAAATTACGAAGTGAGTCTCTTGTGATTGGCCGATTTTTGTAGACGTTGAGCCTTATTTTGGAAGCGCTGAATGAAGGGACATTTTTGACACATGTCTTCAACGAGCTCTCCACGCAAAAAGCCATTTAACATGTTTTGAGTTCGCTCTTTTAAATAAATTTCGCTGAAAGATTCTTCTTTGATGTTTCCTAATTTAATGACGGCCTCTTTATCTAAACAACAAGGAACGACTGTTCCATCAGCATGGATGCCTAAATGTGATTGTACTCCCTGACAAGTTCCAGTCTCTGAGATCTTAGGCAATAGAGGTGAAGGCCATGTGAAACGTGAATCAAAGTGCACATATAATCGGCCTTGTACTTTTTTGTTTTTTCTAAAACTAACATCAACATTTTCCTGAATATCAGTTTGAAAATAGTGATTTATTAACTCAAGTATTTCACGATTATCATCAGTCACATCTAAATTTTCTTTTAATGTCCAGAGGCGATAATTCATATAGAGATCGGGTCTTTTTTCCAACGCATGTTCAGAAAAAGACAGGATGTCCATAAGATAGGGAGCTATTGGTTTATCTCTAAAATTGTCTTTGAAACTGTGTAGTGAAAAATTAATTTGTCTTACGTTTGGATTTTCTAAAATAAGGCTTTCATATTTAGGAATTAAAATCCCATTTGTGGTAAGATTTAAAAGTACGTTGTATTTCTGGGCCAAACTTAAAATTTGAGGAAACTCAGGATGGGCAAGAGGTTCACCCATTAAATGGAGACAAACTTCTTCAGCAAACGGAGCAACTTTTTGAAGTATTTCCTCAAACGTTAAAGAGGGCATGACTTGTTTATCTCTTTCAACCACAGGACAAAAACTGCACTGTAGGTTGCAGATATTTGAGATTTCAATGTACACGCGTTTTAATTTATTCATTTCTATGTTATCTAACACAAAAGGTAGGTTTCGGTGAACAAAAAATTTGTGTATTTTCTGACGAATGTAGCCTCTAGGGAATGGCTTAAAAATGAACTGGCCATCTTTCGTCCGAAGTTAAAATTTAGTTATTCACGTGGTGGATTTATTACATTTGTTAATGCTGAATCAAATGGTCGCCCTGAGGATTTTACTTACTTACCAGTTTTTGCACGTCACCATGGCTATTCTCAGACCAAAGGCACTCGCGAGGAGTGTGTAGAGTTTTACGAAAAAACTAAATCGAAGTTTCCTTTACTAGACACGACTTCAGCAAAAGTCACTCCGCCTGCTCCCTATTATGAATTAATCGAAGTATCTGAAGATGAGTTTTTCTTAGGTTTTGTGGATCACAACGAAAGCCGTTTTCCATTGAATGACCCGAAGGTTGAATTGGCAGAAAATGCACCTTCACGAGCTTATTTAAAAATTTTAGAAGTTGATCGAATCGGGGATTTGAAAATAGGAGCACAAGACACTGTGGTAGAATTTGGTTCTTCTCCCGGTGGTGCGGTATTCGCGCTCTTGGAAAAAGGAGCGAACGTTTTTGGAGTTGATACCGGAGAGATGGATGACATCTGTTTAAAGCATCCCAAATTTATATGGATTAAAAAAAGTATTCAAGAAACACTAAGAGAGGATTTCAAAGGAATGAATATTGATTGGGTCATTTCCGATATGAACCTTTCTCCCTTTGCCGTCTTTAGTGAATTGAAAAGTTTTTATGAAAGAACTTTGATTAGTCCTAAAAAGGGATTTATTTTAACTCTTAAAATGACCAAACAAGAGATGATTAAAGAGCTGGATAGTTTTGAGGATAAACTTTTTAAAAGAGGATACCAGACTATTTTGATGAAGCAGCTCCCTTCTCATCATCAAGAGTTTGCCATTGTAGCTATTAAAAGATAGCTGACTATTTTTCATTGGGAATTCCTATCAATATTTTTTGAAAATACTAATCTCTATTTTAAGCTTTTAAGTTAAAATGTAGGCTCACCAGGAGTTTACATGTTTCCATCTGACACAGAGATTATGACTTGGTTTGCGCAATATGCTTATCAGCCTTGGTTAATTTATACAGCTGTCATTGCCATGATGACTCTATCAAGTTTTGGTTTACCGTTACCTGAAGAAGTAACAATCCTGGCTTTAGGGCTAATCGTTTATATGGGAAGAAATCCTGATCTTTATCCTCCACCAAGTTTGGACTCTGTGCCCGTCGATTTAACTTGGGCGATGATCATTTGTTTTTTAGCAATTTTTCTGAGTGATTTTCTCGTCTATTTTCTCGGGAGAAAGTTTGGACAAAATTCAAAGGTCCTAGTTTTTATTCATCGTTTTATTAGTCCTGAAGCCTTTGATAAAACCAAAGAAATTATTCAAAAACATAGTTTTTGGGTTCCTGCCATTTTTCGTTTCACACCAGGAATTCGTTTTCCGGGTCATTTTAGCTGTGGCATGCTGGGAATTAAACCTTGGCAATTTTTAACGACAGATGGATTGGCCGCTCTTATCTCTGTTCCCACTCAAGTTTTTATCTTTGCTTATTATGGAAAAACCATCTTATCGACAATCACTTTAATCAAACAGTACTTATTGATCATTATTTTAATTGTCGCGGTCGTTGTTGTGGCCTACAAAATGTATCACTGGAGAATTGAAAAACGTCTTAAGGAAAAATTGAGTAAGAAATAATGGTCGTCTACTTGTGCAATTTTTTAGCTCTTCTATGCTTAATAAATGGGTATTAAAAAATTCCTAATATTCGCCATTTCTTTTTTCAGTATCAATTCGATACAGGCGCTTACTAAAATAAAAATTGCAACCTTAGAGTGGGCACCATATACCTGTTCACGTTGTCCGGATGGAGGAGTCGCCTCTAAAGTTCTTAAAGAATTTTTTTTAAAACAAGGTTATGAAGTTGAGTTGTCATTTTACCCTTGGGCAAGAGCTGTTAAGCTTACAGAAAATGATCAAGTCGATGCTCTATGGCCTTGTTGGCCGAATGATGTTTCAGGTACAAAACTGAAAGTGGGAACACCATTTTTTAAGAGTACATTCGGTTTTATTTCACGCAAATCAAGCAATATTGAATTAAAACAAATTGAAGATTTAGGCAAATATCGCACGGGTGCTGTGGCCGGATATGGATATGATGAAGATATTTTACAAGTACTAAAAAGTGTTCCTAAAAAAGTTCAATATGTTACAGACGATAAATCTAATCTCAAAAAACTAATAGGCAATAGAATAGACATAGCCTTAATTGATTTAATAAATTATGAATACTCTTCTAAGTTTTTGTCGGTTGGTGAAAAAGAAGAATTAGTTGTTCAAAAAAATTTACAACGAAATTTAGATTTGGCTCTTGGCTTTACTGAAAATAATTTTTTAAAATACAATGAAATACTTAAGAAAGGTTTACAGCAATTTGATTTTGAAAAAAAATTAGCTGAGGAGCTTAGAAAACAAATGCTCGCTCCTCAGACTAAAGTAGAAGTGACAAATACTTATCTTTTTGCAATTAAACCTTGAGAGGCGAGGGCAGCACTGGTGAGCTTATACAATAAGCGCATTCCAACATTGGCATCCCATTCATCACCTTTTACACCCGATGGTGCAACTTCAACTAAATCAAAACCAACAATGGTTCTTCCGCTATCGACAATTTCTTTAACAATTGAAACGAGTTCGTCTCTAGCGATTGATTGAAAGTTTTCACCTTTCATTTTTCTTTCAGCTAATTTTGCATCGAAGAATGTTTTAATTTTTTTATGAGATTCAATAAATTCATATTCCTCTTGGCAAAAGTCGCGAATTCCCACTTGTACGAGTTTTGAAACTCCTGAGATCTTCGTCATCACATTGTGCATGATAGAGGCGTGTGAGTGATTAAATCCCATGTAAGCATTTCTGGTATCAGAGTGTGCATCAAAATGCAGAATTCCCATTCCTTCATATTTTTCAGCGTAAGCTTTAATAGCACCAAAAGGAGTTGAATGATCTCCGCCAACGAGGACACTCATTTTATTCATCTTTAAGACACGTTTTGTTTCTTTATAAACATAGTCATTTAGTTTATCAGAGTACTCGTTAACTTTTGCCAGTGTTTTTTGAAGTGCTTTACTTTTTTTAATTTCATTTTCACTAGCTTCAATAATTTTTTCGGCTAGTTTTCTTCCTTCTTTATTCAATTTTTTGATATTGGAATTTTCCTTAGTCATAAAAAGACCAGTTTTAAAGGCATCTATATAATCAAGATCAAAAAAATCAATTTGTGCCGAAGCATTAAGCATCGCTTTTGGGCCTTTATGAGTTCCATTTCCGTACGACGTTGTTACATCCCACGGTACAGGAAGATAGATAACGGTAGATTCTTTTTCGTTGTACGGAAGACCGAAAATTCCATCATCACTTGATGCTTTTGCGTTTAAGTCAATTTCTTTTGCCATGAAAAACTCCTGCAATTGTTATTTGAAAACTCAAGATTCACTTAATTTATAATGGAGGAATAGTGCCATTGTGACCCTTTTTTGAAAACCAAAAGTTTGAAATTTTTGATGATCAATATCTAAATAATAGATCTCCAATTGAATTCACTCAGTTGAAGTGTTAGGTGGCGGTATTTTTTGTGGTCATAGCTTGCATCTTTGGCAAGGAGGGAGTAGCTTTCGGCCGAATCAAGCGTCAATTACCAAGGAAATGACCATGAAACTTACCCAAGTTTTCTTATCTCTGGCCCTCGCCTCGTCTATTGCTTTAAGAGCAGAGGATGGAGCCTATTTAGATCCAAAATATCCCAATCTGGTTCATCCAAAAGTAACAAAACTGCAATTTAAAGGTGAAGCTAAATCAGACACTCTTAGCGTCCTAAAGAACCAATCTGCCGTACGTTCTCAGGGCGGACGTGGAACATGTTCAATATTTTCGGCCACTGCCTATATTGAAAGTTTATTAATCCAAAAAGGTTATTTCCAAAATGATGTTGATCTTTCTGAAGAATGGTTGGAGTTTACGGCCGTTGGAGGCTCAACTAGTGATGGCTCTTATGCTACGAAAAATTTTAATGCCTTAAAAAATTACGGGATTCCCACTGAAAAAACTTTGCCTTATATTTCTTCAGACTGGGTAGATGGTTACCATTATTTAACTGAAAAACGTTGTGGTCATTTGACTGGAACGAAAAAAACCGCCTGTCAGGTTGTTCACTTTGATCCTACTTTATTAAAGAAAACTGATTCAGAACTTCTCGATCAAACATCAGTAATTTTTAATCCAGAATTTGTTACTGCAAGAACAGAAGCAAAAGAAATTAGAGATCAATACATAAAAGTGACAACTACTTATTACAATATCTACGATACAGCAGAAGTAAAAAAACTTTTATTACAAGGTAAACCAGTTGTCCTTGAATCAGACTTTTATTACGGAGCTTGGAATCACCGTAAAGCAGAAGAACTAGGCATTAAACGTAATATGGATCATTGGAATAAAGGAATCGTTATTAGCCCAATTCCAGGTTCATTAGATGCAGTGAAATCTCCTACAAAGCCTGCAGGTCATTCTATTTTAGTTGTAGGTTTTGATGATCAAAAAACTGTGGAAGCCAATATTCAAATGAATGATGGAACGATAAAAAAAGTCACTTTTAAAGGTGTTTATTATTTTAAAAATAGCTGGGGAAGTGATTCTTTCGGTCGTGATTTTGAAGTTGATGGCCAAAAATTTCCAGGCTATGGAATGATGGTGCAAGAATATGCTCATCGCGAAGGTTCATTTTACTTATTAGAAATTAAATAAAAAAAAAGGGCCCACCAATTCTGGTGGGCCCTTCTTACCCGAATCTCATAATTTTTTCCAAACAAACTACTGACATCTTCTCCATTGTAACTTGTACAAGATACCTGTCTTAAAGTCAGCCGAGTCAACAGTGGCTAGAGCTAAATCGCTATAGCGATTTGTACGAACCAACATAGAAGCATTTACACGTAAAATAGTATCAGCTCCACACGGTGACCAAACAGTTGCTTGAAGGCCAATAGTGTTTTGAAAATTGTAATCTGTATCAGTACGACCAACAAACGTTCTATCAAAACGTGGACCTTGTGAGCCTGCTAAAAAGTACTCAGCCGTTAAACGCGCTTGACCTTGTGGTGGTAATGAAACGTATCCACGGTAGTCGACGTCAATAACTGATACTGAAAAACCTTGTGGGACGTGTACTGGAATAGCGATGTTACAGCTTTTTCTCTCAAGAGATCGACCGCCGCCTCCGGCTTCTACTACAAATTGATCGAAAATAATTGAAAGTGATTTATTGTCTGGTGAAAGAGCAGCTGAAGCAGAACCTGCAGGACAGCCTGTTCCACCATATGCTGGTTCACCTAGTTGAATGTCATTTAAATTGGCTTGAGCCATTGTTGAAACAGTAAGTAGAGTTCCTAGAGCTAATTTTTTTAACACGTTTCCTTTCATCATTTTTTCCCCTCTTGAAAAAAGTTTTGTTTCGAGCTTTTTTTGTTTGCTCACAAGATTTAGTTGTAAAGAAAAAACTTTTTAAAGAAAAGTCTAAACTGACTGAGCTTTTTGATTGCTCGCCAGTTGGCGAACTCACTTCGCCAGGTGGTGAACATTCAAATATTGCAGAATTGTTATGATTGAATAAAGTTATTTCTTCCATTAATTAATAAGAAGAATCACCATTGCGTTGATTGGAATAGAGGGGGAAATTTATGGGAACAATGTTTACAAAAAAATCACTAATAGGATGTGCACTCTTCTTAGTCTCATCTTTTTCGTTTGCTCAATCACTACAGTTTACATCTATTAGAACCGGCGGAGTTGGTTGTCCGGTTGACGTGACATCTATTGCCACAGCTCCAGATTTAAGTAGTGCCAGTATTATCTTTGATCGCTTTGAAGCTCGAGTTCCGTTACAAATGCCAAACGGTGGCATGCGATCAATGATTGATGTTCCTTGTAATATCTTTGTCGAAATGGATTTACCTTCAGGGCATAAAATTGAAGAAATGGAAGTAACTTATGATCTAAGAGGGCAAACGTTTTTAGATCCAGGAGTCGCGGGAAGCTTTAGAAGTTTTATGATGTCTATTGCGGGAAATTCTGTACCAAGAAGTAGAGCGCCAAGAAGTGTTGTAGAAAAAACTTGGAATAATACTTATGTTGAGCAATCAGATGACTTCTATGTTCAACATGTACAAAAAATTCCTGTCCTTTCTAATTGTAGTAATGGAAGAGATAAAGTGGCCATGCACCTTCAGCACCATGTGGAAGCAAAGATTCTTAATCAGGCAGATGTATTTAGTCGCGAAGGATTTATTATTGTCGATTCATCCGACATATCAGGCGGGGTTCGATTAAAGGCTAGAATTAGTCGATGTACAATCGGTGGCAACGGAAATGGAAACGGTAATGGTAATGGAGGAAGAACCTGTCGAACAGTGATTGTTCGCGGTCGTCCGGTTCAATCTTGCACCGAAAATTAGAAAATACTTGGGTAAGAAGTTAATATTAGGGAATTTGGAGCCAAAATGGCCCACAAATTCTTTTTGTTTCTGACAGCGAATGAAAAAGAATTAACAAGAAAGTAGCTTTTTTTTAAAGTGAATTTATGGATGATTGTTCACTCGAAAATTCACATTCACTAAAAACTACAGTTAATTCTGAACTAAGAGAACTTCTGAAATCTTACTTAGAAAGACACCCTAAGCTCACGATGAATGCTTTGTCACAAAGAGCAGGAGTGGCCGGAACAACGCTTAGAAGATTGTTACAAGAAGAGAATCGAAGTGAAGTGGCTCCGCATACTGTCTTGCAATTAGTTTCCTACATCTATAAAGAGCGAAAAATTTCAAAACTTTTAGAGGTGTGCACTGGAGAAATTGGAGAATTATTAAAACGTTCATTTGATCAATTTATTTTTGATGCTGAAAAATCAGACCATAAACTAAATACAGATCATAATGAATTATTTAAAGATGAAACCATGTATGTGATTTATAAGTTAGCGGCTAATAAATTTGGAACAAGCAGAGTAGAAGTTGAAGCAGTTGTGGGTTCTATGGGGATGAAAAAGCTAGAGAAGCTTTTATCTCTAGAGACACTGACAGAAGATCAAAATGGACGCATCCATGCTGTAGAAAAAAACTTTTCAGTAGATCTAAAACTTGCTCATCAGCTAACGCATGTTCTTTTAGATTTTTATAAACCAGAAAAAGTAGCCGATGGTTTAAATTTATTTTACTCCCTTTCTGAAGGTTTAAATGCAGAGGGAATTAAAAAAGTTAAAGAAATTGAAAAAGAAGCAGTTTTAAAAGTTTTTGAAGTAATGAATAACGAAAATTATCAAGGATTGATTCCGTATTTTTCAATTGTGCTTTCAGATGTCATGGGGAAAAGTGACTCCGCTTGCAATTTAAATGATTTTGAAGACCAGAATAGGAGAGTGGTTCAATGAAAAAATTAGTAAAAAAATGGATGGTTTTTTCCCTATTGATTCTTTTTTCTTTCAACATGAAAGCTTCAAGAATGGTGCAGGTCAATGGAGAACTTACTGGCGCAGGATCAAAATACTCTGTAAAATCCCTGGTTGGATTTATTCATAATCGCGAAGTTTTACCAAAAGAAAAATGTTCAAAAATCATTCTAAAAAAATCGGATAATCCAAGGATTTCAGACATCACGAAAGTGGAAATCAACGGTGAAGTAGTTGAAGCTCATCAGTTTGATGGTTTTGTTGTTCAAGAATAATTTCACACATGGCCCAGTCTAAGTTTTTCCGGCTGGGTCAAATATAAAATTTCTGTCTTAAATTATCTTAAGGTTTTGTTTAGAATTTATTCAATTTTAACTTTCTTGAATCAAGAATGAAATTTGATATGATTTGTAAGTGAAAACTTCATACCTTAAAATTATTATTTTTCTCTTCCTTCTTATTTCCTTTACCACTAAAGCAGACACGGCGACGCCATTAAAATTAGTTACAGGTGAAATGCCGCCTTTTGTAGGAAAAGACCTCCCACAGAAAGGTGCTATGAGTGAAGTCGTTTCCAAAGCTTTTATGAAATTAAATATTCCTATCGATATTGAATTTAGACCATGGGCCAGAGGGTATAGTGAAACCAAAGAAAATATTTTTTTTGGAACATTCCCTTATGTGAAAACTTCTGGGCGTGAAAAAGATTTTTATTTTTCTACTCCTATTTATGTCACAAAGCCTAAATTATTTATTCGTTCGGATTTAAACACTCGCAATAAGATAGCAAATCTTTCACAACTTAAAGAACTGCGCTTATGTTCTCCCATTGGCTTTGCTGTTAATAAAGATTTAATTGAAAAATTTCCACACTTAGAAAAAAATCACTTAGAGCCTCTTGATTTAGCGAGTTGTGCACTAATGCTTTCACAGAAACGTGCTGATTATTTTATCGTTAACACCGATCAGGGGCGTGCTGCTTTAAAAAAGGTTAATATTGAAAAAGAAATTCACATTATTGATTTGGGCTTAAGAACAAATGAGTATTATCTTATTGTGCCTAAAACGAATAAAAATGCTCTGAGTGTTTTGAATCAGTTTAATGCTGAAATTATCAAAATGAAAAAATCAGGTGAAGTTCAAAATATTTTGCGTCAACATTTTTCAAAACATTTTATGGACTCAGAAGTGATCGAATTGGCAGGTTTTTAATTTTTGAATGAGAAATAAAAAAGGGGAGAATTTCTTCTCCCCCCAAATACTAGAACCACTCCATTAACAATTTTAAAACAGTTGTTAGCAGTTTTAAAATCTGGATAATAATTTCTAGCACTTTCAATGCTTTGAGCATCCTTGCCTCCAGAAGATCGCCTTCATTGGCGTAAGGAGCTCACCGCTTTGATCTTATTTATAAATGTGATAACATTAACTACCCCCAAATACAGGTTTGTTAGACCTGCGGGAATTTTCAATGCTTGAAGACCCCTCTTATCACGAGGGGTTTTTTATTTTCTTTTTTTTTTTAATATTTTGGTAATTTTTTTCTCTTATGAAATCAAATAATCGAATTGGTAGGGATTTAATTTTTTAATGTGAAATAAAAAAGGGGAGAATTTCTTCTCCCCCCAAATCCTAGAAATTAGCTTTTAACAGTCTTAAAATTATTACTAGTAATTTTAAGACCAGAACTAACTGCTCTAAGATTTTTAATGCCTTAAGCATCCTTGCCTCCGTAGATTAGCCTTCAGTGGCCATAGGAGCTCTCGGCTTGAAAAAAATGATAAAAGTGCTAGAATTAGTTATCCCCTAAGTCCAGGTTTACTAGACCTATTAGGAGATTTTTAATGCCTAAACCCCTCTTACCACGAGGGGTTTTTTATTTTCAACAGTGTTGTCTTTTTGTCTTAGGACTATTTCTGAATTGAAATTTTTGGTTGATATTGAATTAGCTCTGAAAAAATTTTTGAAAATAATCAGATCCATAATTAATAAATTTATTTTCAAAAATCATTTTTTGAATTTTATCTTGGCTAGCCCAGTTGATTTCACTCACATCTTCTGGGCAAATAATTGTTTCTGAAAGAGAAACATCCATCTGAGTTACATAAATGTCAGTGTGTTCATTTTTACCAAGTTCAGAAAATAGAAGTTGAGTTTTGTTAGGATTGATTTTTAGCCCGATTTCTTCACCTGTTTCTCTAATAATTGCTGTTAGGCTATCTTCTCCTGCATGTGCTGAATCACCTGTTGTTGCCCAAAAACCGGGCATCCAATTTAGGGTTTCTGATCTTCGTTGAATTAGATATTCATTTTTGGAATTGATGATCCATATGTGAACGACTTAGTGAAATTCACCTTCACTTAATTTTTCAGATCGCTTTATCGTGCGACCTGTTTTGGTTCGATCTTTATTATAAATATCCCAAATTTCCATATCGTTTTATGTTGAATTATACGCAAAAAAAAAGCCCCGCAATTGCGAGGCTTTCATTTTTAATTTTTTTTGATCAGAAAAAGTGGCGGGAGCGGATTACGACGTACACGAGTTATCTAATTGAAATTAATGATAAAAAATCAAAAAATAGCCTTTGTTTAAAGATTAGTGCACCGGCTTTTTGGCTATAATTTTTTCACAAACCGTGTTTAATGAGCTGAAAATAGGTTAGGATGCAGCTATGACAGAAATAGAGAAAGCCTTTTTTGAAAACGAAGTACACCTTGCAAAGAGCTTTAGCCTTGAAAAGCTAGGTAGACAGCTTAATTATCTTGCAAGCTGTTCAAAGTCTTTTTCGAATCCTCCACCAGAAGCCATTCAAAAAAAAGCCAATACACTGTATTGGCATTTAGTAAAATTTGGATATCAAAACTCTCAGATTGAAAATACTTTAGTTTCATACGAATCAAGACAATTAATAAATGAGTTTATTCTTACCTATCATTAGTGCCGTTCGCCTTTTTATTTTCTTCTTCGTGTATATCTTGTAAGCTCACCTTTAGTTTTTCTAAGTCTTTTTCGAAAGCCTCATTTTTCCAGAATATATTAGGCTTAAAGCTATGATTTTTTAAATTTTGACATACAATTGAATTTTTTTCCCAACTATAAATTTGATATTCTTTTTCTATCTTCGTAAACAACCAAACTAGCGAGCTATCTTTTATCATATCTCTCTTCTTGGTGTTCAGCGAAGTGTATTTTTTTTCATCGAGGATACTTGGTAAGATGACGCAACTTGGGAGGCCATAAATATTTTTAAAATTTGTATTATTTTTATAGTCTTCGTGGCGATTGAGAACTTTATTAATAAGTTTATTCGGGTCAAAGTTATTTGCTCCAAGTTCAGCAATAAATAAAAGATCATTGTTTCCTTTATGCCATTCAAGATAGTTTTGACTTGCTTTTTCTTTGCTTAGGTATGTTTTATAAACTTTAAATATTTCAGTTAATTCATGATTTAATTGCAATGCTTTTGGATGAAAAATGACTTGTGTGTAAACCTGATACAGACTAAAAAAAAAGCTATCAAGAATGTGATTGTGTTTGAAGTTTGCTACGAATCCACTTTTGTAGTTACTTCCCTTACTGAACAAACAGGGAAAAAGGGAGTCAGTAATTTTATAAACTTCAATAGCTCCAATATTTACTCCAGCCATTTGAGAATCCCTTATTACGTAATCTAATCTGTCGGCATCAATAAAGCCACTGGTCAAAGAAATTAATAAGTTGATTGCTTGCTGAGTGCTTTTGGAATACTTTTTCACTTTATATTCCTCAAGCATGAAATGTTTAAACTCTTTACTTATAAGTGCAGACACTATTTCAAAATTGTCTTCACTGAAATATGGATGCTTTCCTTTTAATTCAGAGAAAATGACACTTAAGTACACCAAGGTGATGTCTTCATGATCTACTCTGTCTATTTTTTTTATATTGTACCTATCGTTTATATATGACGTAAGAATAAAATGTAGTTTTCCAGGGAAAAGGTTTGATGCATCCGAAACAAATTGATCAGCTGGAATGAATTTTGCGTCCTCAAGTAAGTGGGAAAAGGGGCCATGTCCAAGATCGTGTGTTAATGCTGCTAAACCTACAAGAAATTTCCATATAGTCTTATCTTCTTCAATAAATTTATAACAATCACTGGTGTCTTTTAATGAAATTTCATATCCATCAGAGATCGTTGGATTATTAATTTTTGCCATATTTACAATAAAATCAGTCGCTGCACTTTTTGTAATTAAATTATCAAACCAATTCAAAGCAAGATGACATACCCCTAAAGAGTGTTGAAATCGTGTATGGGTCATGCCAGGAAAAACTTGGTAACATATGCCATTTTGAACTATGAATTTTAGTCTTTGGAATAACTCATGATCAATTACAAGCTCTAGCGGATGATCGAAATACATATCTCCATGGATAATATCTCTAACTAGCAGTGGTTTATCAGCAGGCATTAGGTTTTCCTTGTTTTGTGTTGGTTTACTACTCTTCGAAAGTTAGCCAAAGTAACTTTAGTAAAATAATCAACTATATTCATTCCAACTGACCGAGATTTCGATAATAAATAAATCAAGAAAAGCTATAACATAAATATAGGACTAAATTTTTGATAAAATTGAATATATCAGTGACTGATATATTCAATTGAAATTAATCCGCATTTAGAATTTTTTGAAAAACTTTGGGCCTTTAATTCAAAACTGACCTGACCCCATCGTTTAGTCCACTATCCATGCAACAATTCCATTTTCTCACCTAATTCATATCTCGGAAGAATAGTTACCGGGGTTGGCGGTTTGTATCCTAACGAACTATGTGGTCGGTATTGGTTATAATCTCTTCGCCAGTTTTCAATGACGACTTTAGCTTCATTCAAAGTATAAAAAATTTCGCCATTCAAAAGTTCATCTCTAAGTTTTCCATTGAAAGATTCACAGTAACCATTTTCCCACGGGCTTCCTGGTTCGATATAAAGCGTTTTTACGTCGAGTTTGTAAAGCCAAGCGCGCAACTGTTTCGCTATAAACTCAGGGCCATTATCTGAGCGTATAAACGCTGGTGCTCCATGTGCTAGAAATAAATCAGCCAGTGTTTCAAGCACATCAAAGGAGTTCATTTTTCTTTTCACTCTTATTGCCATACATTCTCGACTGTATTCATCTATTATATTCAACGTTTTAAATGCTCTTCCATCATGAGTTCGATCCATGACAAAATCATAAGACCAAACATGATTTTTATAAATTGGCCGATGTCTTATCGCCGATCCATTATTCAAAAACAAATGCCCACGCTTTGGTTGTTTCTGAGGAACTTTTAGTCCTTCTAGTCGCCAAATTCTCTGGACTCGTTTATGGTTTACGCACCAGCCTTCACTGCGAAGTAATGCCGTTATTCTCCGATAACCGTAGCGACCAAATTTACTCGCAAGTGTGATAATTCTCTCACGGATAATTTCTTCGTCGTCACTCTTAATCTTTTCGTAGCGCTGAGTGGCCCGATGTATACCAATAACTAAGCAAGCTTTTCTTTCTGAGACATTAAACTTGCTTAGGACTAAATCAACGGCCTTTCGCTTTCTCTCAGCGCTTAAAAGTTTCCCTTATTCACTTCCTTTAAAATATCGTTATCCAAAGAAAGATCGGCTACTATCTTTTTTAGTCGGGCATTTTATTTTTTCGAGATCTTTTAGGCGCCTGGCCTGTTCTGAGTGCATCCCACCGTATTCTTTTTTCCAGCGATAATAGGTGTGCTTAGTTACTTGAAGTGTTTTGGCAACATCATCAATTGATTTTCCTTCAGCAAAAAGAATTTCTGCTTTACGAAGTTTGGCGATGATTTGCTCCATTGAGTGCTTAATCCTGGGCATAGTTCCTCCTTTTTATAGAGGAATTGTAGCATAAAGCTTGGACTAGATTTTTGGGGGCAGGTCATTCTTTAATAAGTAAAAATAATGCAAATATTTTTATTGTTTATTTAGTATTGTTTCCAATTGCTTTTGCATTAAAATATGGAATCAATAAGATGCGTGTCCAGTTAAATTTAAACTGTAATAACTTAGAAAATTTAAAAAGAATTAAGAGAGAAATAGAAAATAATTTTTTATATAAATTTTTTGAAGATTTTTGGTTTCATCGTATCCATGGTACTATAATAGTGGGATTACTCTTTTTTATTCTGGGTAAAATCTCTAATTCTGACTCAAATACGGTTATGGAATTATCTCTTTTTTTAATCCCCATGATTATAGCCGTAGGTACTAACTTATTTATTCCTTATTTTGAATTGGATATAATAAATATGACGTTGAAGCAATGCGAACAGAATAACAGCAATATCTAAGTAATCAGTCAGCCTTAGATGATCTTGGAAAATAAGATATGGCAAAAAGTAAATACACGATAAACGATATGCACAAGATTGCAAAATCTCATAAAGGGGAGTGTCTATCTTCAACGTATGTCAATTCAACCACAAAACTTAGATGGAAGTGCAAGAACGGCCATGAGTGGGATCAAATACCTGGGCATATCTTAAGAGGTGTATGGTGCAGATTATGTTCATACAAAAACCTATCAGAATTAAAAAGAACCAGCATTGAAGAGATACAATTATTGGCAAAAAAATTTGGAGGAAAGTTCACTGATTCAACTTTTAACGGAATGGGACATTCGGTAACTTGGGAGTGTGCCGTTGGACATTCTTTTAAAAAATCTGCTCAGTCAGTTCAAAATGGTCGCTGGTGCCCTTATTGTAATCAAAACATAGGCGAGTCGATAACTAGAGTTTTCTTTGAAACAACATTTGAAAAAGAATTTCCAAAAGTCCGCCCAGAATGGCTTAGAAATACAAACGGGGCAAAACTTGAACTCGACGGTTATTGTGAAGAGTTGCAAATAGCATTTGAGCATCAGGGAACTCAACATCACTCGTTTAAAGGAAGATTTTACAAAGAAACGAAAGAACTAAATCAGCGATTAGTGATTGATAAGTTGAAAAGAAAAATATGCAAACAACGTGGTGTTATTTTAATAGAAATACCAGAAATACCAACAAAGCTTAGAATTACAGATTTAGGGAAATATGTAGAAGATTGTTTAAGGGATAAAGGATTTGCAGTAAAAAATTATAACTTTACAAGGGATATTGATTACGCACTTGCCTATAGCGAAAACTCTTCAACGAAAATAGAAGAGTTAAAAAAGATAGCAATAAGTAAAAAGGGAAAACTTTTAAGTCGCCAATATTTAGGCAGTACAATCCCATTACAATGGCAATGTTCTGAAAGACATATATGGAAGTCTCCTCCTTCATATATAAAAAATGGTAATTGGTGTCCAGTGTGTGCCAGACATCATTTGACTATTGATGATGTTAAATTAATAGCTAAAAAAATGAATGGAACACTTTTAGATTCTATATACAATGGCATGGCCTATAAATATAAATGGCAATGTGAAAAAGGACATGTTTGGAAAGCGGTTGCATCTTCAGTTGCTCAAGGATCATGGTGTCCTCGATGTGCTTTAGATCGTAATGGTGAACAAAGAAGAACTCCGATTGAAAAAATTCTTAAAATAGTTTCTGAAAAAGGTGGCCAACTTGTTTCTGAAAATTATGGAAGAAGTTCGGACAAATATATATGGGAATGTGCTAAAAAGCATAGATGGGTAACTACAGCCGAAGTAATATTGCGTGGAAGCTGGTGTTCAGAATGTTCAAAAACAAAAAAATATACTCTTGATGATATGATAATGGTTGCTAAAAAAATGAAAGGCCAATGTATTTCAAAAAAATACTCAGGGGTAAAGAGTAAACTTCATTGGCAATGTTCAGAAGGGCACAAGTGGAAAACTACACCTGATACTATTATCAATGGCGGTTCGTGGTGTCCTTTTTGTTCTACAATTTCTGGAAAAAGCAAATCTAAAGGAAATCTTGAAGAATATAAAAAGATTGCAGAAAGTCGAAATGGTAAATGCCTTTCAAATAAATATAATAATAGTAAGTCGAAATTAATTTTTGAATGCGGACAACAACATCAATGGGAAGCTTTGCCTGGTCATATAAAGAAAGGGTCTTGGTGTCCTGTGTGTGCCAAGACGGCACCTTTAACTATAGATGAAATGCATAGTTTGGCTAAAAAAAAGCAAGGCGTTTGCTTGTCAAAGAAATATATAAATTCTACTACTAAGCTAAAATGGAAGTGCCGTTTAGGACATTCTTGGAGTGCTTCACCTGCAAAAATTAAGCTCGGTCAGTGGTGCCCTGTTTGTAGAGGTAAAAAATGAATATGAAAGAAAAAAACATTCCAATCAATATATCTGGAATTGCAGGTGAATACTTTGTAGCTGCAGAATTATCGCGTCTTGGTTTTATCGCCTCGTTAACATTAAAAAACACCCAAGGGATAGATATTTTAGTTTCAACAAGAGAAACAGATAAATCTTTTGCAATTCAAGTAAAGACAACTCAAGGAAAGAAGAAAGAGTGGATGTTGAATGAAAAGTCAGAAAATCTTAAAGGAAAGAATTTTTTGTATGTATTTGTACGCTTAAAAGAATTAGGTGAATTGCCAGAATTTCATATTGTTCCTAGCAAGATCGTAGCGAAGAATATAAAGGAAGATCATCAGAATTGGTTAAGTACTCTTGGCAAAAAAGGCCAAAAAAGAAATGACAGTAAAATGAGAAAATTTCGTGATTATGAGGATAAGTATTTAGGGAAGTGGGATTTGTTATGTGTGAATTGATATCTTATATAAAAGATTTTTCTCCACTTGTAACTGTTTTTGGTACACTTGCTACTTTTTATTTTGCGATAGATGGGTTTTTATTCAGAAAGAAAACAGAGCTTGAGATGCAGGCAAAAATGATTACTGGTTGGCTCAATGATTCCTATGATACAGAAACAGGGATGAATGGCTGCTTATATTCATATTGCTATATAAACAATGGATCAAATTCGCTTATATATAATGTAATAGCTCGAGTTGTAGGTATGGATAATCAAGAATTTTTTGACAAAAGTGAAGAGGTAAAATTTTATGTAGGAATCGGGATTTTACCGATGGGACAGAATAAATTTAGAATTGAGCATCCTGGTCATGGAATGTGTAAGCAGTTTAATATAGAGATTACATTTACAGACTCTTCAAATAATCACTGGATACGATTTGCAAATGGCAAGCTTCAAAAATTAAATGAAGAGCCTCTTGATTATTATGGAATTGGGAGACCGTTTATATGGAAAAAGAAACATTTGGAAATTTAACGCTGCAATAAATATTAACAGTCTTAACGTTTAAAGAGTACATTTTTATTATTTAACTAGCTGGAGATATGATTGGGATCTTATTGTGATTTAAAAGTTAAGAATTTAGAGCTGCTATGGAACAAAAGTGATGTTATCGGAATGGATATTTTTCGTCCCGAGGATAAAAAGATAATTCTTCCAACAAATGAAGATGAGCATCTTGTTTGTAAGTATTCCACTCCTGTTTCGATAGCAATAGATCGCTTGACGGCAATGGGCTATAAGGCTGAAGATATAAAGATTGGGCAAAAAAAATATATTGATGAGCTGAAGGACACTTATCTAAGACTTAATGAAAATCCCGATCCCGAAGTTGTAAAGAGGATAAATGATTTCAGCTTTAATTCGTGGCAAGATACAATTCGTTTAATGTTAGCTGGACAAATGTCGAGCAAGAATCCTTTTGAACTTGAATATGATATAAAAAATAACCTTGACATCATTTCTAATGGTTATATGGATCAGAGTTTCTTTGGGGTTAACGCTTCTTGCTTTTCGACAATCTTAGCAATTTTAGAATTAATAGATGATAAACATAATACCTATGTGACATTAGATTATAGCGATTTAGTAGGTGGGGGATTTTTTGAAAAAGAGGATGAGCTGTGTCGTGACTCTGACTTTGAAAAAACAGTAATTCTTACTGAAGGTATTACTGATAGACGCTTCATTGAAAGGAGTCTTAAAATTCTTTACCCACATTTGTTTGATTATTATTCATTTTTAGATTTTCAAGAATTGAAGCTTGGAGGAAGTGCAAGTTCCTTGGTTTATACAATAAAAGCATTTTCAGCCGCAGGTATAAAGAACAGAATTGTTGCAGTCTTTGACAATGATACTGCTGCAATAGATGCGATGAGGCCTTTAAATCGTTTACCAATTGCAAAGAATATTAGGATTGTTACTTTACCGAGTTTGGAATTTTTAAATAATTATCCAACAATCGGACCTCAAGGACTTCACAATATAAACGTTAACGGTCTTGCTGGTAGTATAGAACTTTATTTTGAAGAGTCTTCTTTAAAAGATGAGAATCAGAAACTAATACCAGTTGTTTGGAAGGGATTTAATGAGTCTGAACAAAAGTACCAAGGTGAAATTTCAAAAAAGTGCATCGTACATTCTCAATTCGAGGATATTTTGAGTAAAGTTGAAGCAGGAGAAAGTATTTCAAATTATAATTTTGATTCAATGAAAAAGGTTTTTGAAACGATTTTTGGTTTTAAGCCAATTTGTTAATTATAATAATTCTAATTCATTTTTGTAATTTTTTTAAAATTAGGCACTTTTTAAAGAGACTAAAAATGATTCAAATAAAGATTCTGCATCAGTTGGCCAAATTAATGTATCTTTTGCAGGTTGGGACATTTTATCTAGAACAATTTGAACTGAAGGTCTATTAGGATCAAATCCAGGCTCATTTATAATTTGCTCACCTAAAAAATTTGAAAGATTTACAAAAAAAGCGAACTTATTATCAAAGTCAGAGTCATTAATTCTTCTATTCTTCCACCAACTAGGGTGAATTCTATATCTACCTGCAAAGTCACTGTCTGCAAAATAACAAACATTATACTCTAAAATAATCCAAGACATTTCTATTTGATATTTTTTTAAAAGTTCAATTTGTTCATTCATACCCTTCTTATCGGCTCCAATAAAAAATACCTAAACATTTTTATCGGAGTTGACGAATAGTTTATAAATTAGAGGTACTTAGATGAAAAAAAATATTTTTATAGATTTTGAATATGCTAATAGGAAATTGGATATAACAGAAGTTGGTGTGTCTTATATAGATGAAAAAAATGAAGCAAAGTTACTCTATCATTCATATATAAAATTAAATAATGAAATAGATATTGACCCAATAACATTTAAAGTAGCCAAAATTCCCTTGCAAACTTTGAATAAATCTGGAAAGCATATTGATGAAATAAAAATGAAGCTTAATGACATTTTAAGAGACTCTAACGTATTTCATTGGAGCGGGGCAGAGAAAAGGATACTGAACAAGCAATTAGATATAAAAAAAATTGCTACAATCAATGATTTATCAAAAGAAGACTATGTTTCCCATAAAAAACTAATAATTTGCTTTAAAGAATGTTTTCCTTCTTGTTCAAGATTAAATATAGATATACACAGTGCTGAGTTAGATTCATTTTTGTCGGCTTTGATTTATAAAAAAATCAACTTAAAATTAGAAATAACTCAAACAGAATTAGAATTTATTAAAAACAAAATAATAGAAAAAGATAAAATTATCAAACTCTTTAAAGAGAATGAAAAAGAACTTAGGCGAAATGCTTATGGCGATAAAGACGGAATATATTTCAATAAAAAAATCAGCGTATATTTTTCTGGATATCGAGATGATCAGAAAGAAACATTAATACAAAAGTATAAAGGGCTAGGAATAACGGTAATGGGTAACAAGGATCGGGCTGATTTTATAATTTTTAAAAATATTCACGAGCCGAGAGTTCAAAAATATAAAGAGCGAGCATTAACATTAGATGATTTTGTATTGTTATTAAAAACGGGTGAAGTGAAAATGGCTTCATAGAATACAATTGTATTATGTAATTGTAAGAGTTTAGTTTACATTAAAACCTTTTTTAAAAGAATCTCCAATTATAGATTAATTTTAGCATATCGGTAATTTAGAAGTGTAAACTATGTCTCCGGTATAAAGTGTAAAGGAGGTGTCCGGAAAGGACCAATAAAATCAAAAGAAATTGCTTAGTCGTGCTGAATGATAACTCCTCAACACTATTTTACTAGGTGAAAATATAAAGAATATTTTACTATTTTTGTATTGGGTACAATCATTTGCCTAAGATCTTATTCATAGTTCGGTATAAAGAAATTTTAATACGATCTCTTTCTAGTAAACCGACTACCGTTGATGGTAAAAAACTTATTGAATTTGCATTTAGTATTTTTGATTTTTCCTTTTCGCTTAAGAAAGGATTGATAAAATTCTTTTGTCCAGCCGCTTCTGAAGCACCACCAAAACCACCAATAACATAGGACGGGATTCGATGTTTTTCAGCTATTGTTAATTCCTCGGGAACACCGGGTTTTATTTGAGTATTGGGGTGAAGCTTACCACCTATTGATAGAATACAATTAGCATCATAGATCATTTTTTCACGTAAATTTCTAAGACTATTATTTCTAGCAATAGGATCATTATGGTCTTTACTGTTTTGATAGCTTGGTATTTCAATTATGGTGGAGTAGGCATCATGTTTTTTGATGTCACCTTGTCCCCACATAGCGGAAACATATAGTTTAAGTTGTGATTTATTTTGTGCAAAATTTTTTGCTTGTTCTGCAACAATTGGTGTGAATAGTGGATGAGAGCCGTGAATAATGGTACCTCCTTTTGCAAATATCATTGCTGAGAAATATGAGACAAATTCTAGTATGTCCTGGTCAATTAAGGGGTGTGGCCAATATTCGTTTTCTGGAATTGCACCAGATAGCCAAACCTTAATGGATTTCAAGTTTTTTTGAGGACGAAATTTTTTATATAGGTATGTCATTGGTCTAAAAACTCTTCAATTTGCTCGTGATGTAAAATAATAATGTTGGAAACAGCTATTTCTGGAATCTCATTTAAGATTTCATCTATCTCATTTTCAGAACGAGGTTTACCATCGTATATAAAGATATTTTCATTGCGTCTTACATTTAAACCACGAGTATAAATAATAAAGTTATTTATAAAAGTATTGTGGATTCCGTCATAGAGGGGGCAATGTGACAGTAGTGTTCGCCAGTCTTTGAATTTTCTTGCTTTTTTAGATTCAAAAAGTAGTTTAACCTGATCTAGAGTTGACCAGGTATAGCCCTTATCCCTAAACTTATTTGCAACTTCAAATGGGACATTTTTTTTTCTTTTATAAACATCTGCTAAAATTTTAAAAATATCATCAATTATTTCATCAAAATTATTTAGTTGAACGTCAGACTGAGAATATCTATTGAGTGTTTGAAGTTTTCGAAAGTGAGATCCTTTTTTACCATCATTTCTTATGCAAAGAGGGAGTACCGGAACAAGGTGAGCATGGGCATGATCAATTTCATGGTGAACCCATTTAGAATAATCAGCCTCTGGAGTATCAAGTAATAGGACGAGATTAGATTGGATGATCGCCTTGTTAATTTGTTCTTGTACATCCAAACCAATAGTCAAATTTCCTTCATGGTCTTCGTCTCTATCATCATCTCGCCAGACTTTAAAACCTATATATTGCAGTATGGAAGACAAGGCTATAGCAATATCTTTACCATCTGTAACTCTGTATGAGATAAAAATTTGATTATCTTTCGGCAGAATCTTCAATCCAAGGAATGCTCCGACTCGATTTGCTAAGTTATTTTCCCAGTTCTTTTGATTTGTGGAATGAGATTTTATTTTTGAAAGTGGTTCATTCGAAATATATTTTTTGTCACTAAATGAAATGGGTATAATTACGGCATTTTTGTCAAAATATGCTTGAAATTTTATGGCTACGCTTAGAATTTGTTCGTCAATGTTATCATTGTTAAAACAAATTAAAAGGATTGAATTAATATCAAACTGAGTTACCTCACAGGTGACGGGATTGACTTTCTCAAAACTAAGTTCAGAATAGCCGTTTTGTAAAACTGAAATGATACTGTTTATTTGATTATCATTGCAGTCATTATTTAAAATTAACACATTCATTTTTTAATTTTTACTTCTTATCTTAATTGCTTCATCTATCCATCCCGAAATATTATCAGAAATCCATGCATAAACTTCTTTGCTATCGTAACTGAGAGGAGGTGAATGTAGTTTTACAATTGTTGAAAGTTTTTTGTCTCCAATGGTAAACCCATCAAAGGGGTTTGGACCAAGGCTACAGGTTTTGCTATCTTTGTCTTTTAATCCGTTTATAGCTATTCCAACTAGGCCTTTGTTATTATTCCAGGCTTTTTCTATTTCTTTTTTAACCCATTTGCGATTAGCCGTGTCTGTTCCAACCAGAACAACGACACATTCTTTATTTTTCATCTCTAGGTCTATCCAATTTTCAATGGCCTTATCTCCATTTTTCTTAACCTCTTCCCATTTATTTGCAGTGACAGGCTCGTTGCCTTCAATTGTTCCTATTTGTCTAACCGTTTGTACTCGCCAAACATCATTATCAAAATGAAAGCTGTAAAAAATTTTTTTCTTTGCCATTACTTTATCCTCTTGTAAAAAAAACAATCAACTATTTCAAAATATTTTTTAGATTTTCCCAATCCCACTTATATAGAGTACCTGCATCTGGAACTCTCGTATAATCGCCATCTTTGTAACCAATGATTTGAACGATTTTTTTGTTATGCTTGCGAGCCATAGCTACTTCTTTCAAGACGCCTGAAGCTTTATGAGTCCCTTTGCCAACCATTACAATGACTAAGTCTGATGCTTTTATTTTGGCTTCTGCCTTTTCTTCCCAGTCTTTTTCAGGAGCTGCTTCTTTGAGTGAGCAATCAAAAATTTCAAAAGGAGAATCTGAATTTTTTGCTTGTTGAAGTAAAAATTCTTTTAAAACTTTATCGTTATCAAAATCAAAACTTATAAAAGCCTTAGTTTTTGCCATTTGTATTTCCTTTTATTATTTAGGTTCCTACAATAAGAGTTACGAAGGATTGGTGTCAAGGCATTCTGTTTAGAATATGTGGCCCGTAAAGCTAGCCTTATTGGAGATAGGAAAGTTTGGAAAAATATATTGAAAAGTACAAATGCTTTCACATTTTCCCCAACGAACCCCACAAAAACAAAAAAGCCCCGCAATTGCGAGGCTTTCATTCTTTTAATTTTTTGATCAGAAAAAGTGGCGGGAGCGAAGGGACTCGAACCCTCGGCCTTCTGCGTGACAGGCAGACGTTATAACCAACTTAACTACGCCCCCAACAAATTCTGAGACTCAAATCTAAGGTTTTATAAAGAATTCGTCAAGTTACTTTTTGTAAAAAAGTGAAGAAAATCGTTATGGTAACCCACGAAATTAAAGGGAAATCATCCTCCGAAATAATTTGAGAAAAAGTTATAATTTACTGAATTCTTTGATAAAATCGTTACTTGAGCCATCTGGCCCAGCTTTCAGGAAGAGTGTTGTGAATATATTTATCACCGGTGGAACCACTGGAATTGGTTTTGAACTAGCTCAGGCTTATTTACGCGAAGGTCATCGTGTTGGAATTTGTGCACGCGATATCAGTAAATGTCCGATTGAGGTTCGTAATAAGTATAAACTTTTAAAAGTTTATGAATTAGACGTAACAGATCGCGAAGCTTTAAAAAAGGCAGTGGCCGACTTTGTTGGTGCAGAAAAAATTCTAGATATGATGATCGCCAACGCCGGAAGATCTGTAGGCGCTAAAAATAAATTACCTAATTTTGAAGTGGCTCGAGAAATTGTTGATATCAATATCGTGGGTGTTTTAAATGCCTTTGATGTGGCCGTGGAATATATGTTACCAAAAAATCACGGACATTTAGTGGCCACTTCTTCAGTAGCAGGCTTAGTCGGATTACCTGGCGTTGCCGCTTATTCAGCTTCTAAAGCTTACGTGTTAAATTTTTGTGAATCACTGGGATTAGATTTAGCAAAATACGGAATTACCGTTACAGCGATTTTACCAGGATTTGTTGATACGCCATTAACCAAGAAAAATAATCATAAAATGCCTTTTTTAATGACCGCGGATAAAGCTGCCGGCTTGATAAAAAAAGCATTAGATGAGAAAAAAAGCATCTATATCTTCCCATGGCAAATGAATTTGGTCATGAGTGTTTTAAGACGAATTCCACGTTCATGGTATCGATGGTTGATGAAGTCAAAAATTTTTAATTATTCGGAAAAATAATAGCAATGATGCTATTGGTTTTTATAACTTACGGAGAGAGTTCATGCGTGCCTTATTGTTTGTTGTTTTAATTTCATTGAGCCTGGCTTCTTTAGCAGCTGAGAACAAAGAGAAAACTGCAGCGACGAAAAAAATTGTTTCAAAAAAAGAAGAAATCAAAAAATCTGATGGGAAAAATCCTGAGGATTGTGAAACAACTGAAGAATTGAAAAAAAAATTAGTAGCAAAACCAGTTCTCGCAGCACCAGCGAAAGTGGAGCCAGCTAAGGATGATAAAGCTATTCAAGGATTAGGTGGTCTTTCGGGAACTACCGGATGTTCTCTTTAATTTCAATGATCGTCACTTTCTTTAAAACAGAATCTATTTTAAACAAAATATTATAATCGAGGAGATACACCCCAAGGATCTCCTCATCATTTTCTAAGTCATCTCTTTTAAAACTAGGCCTAGGGTCACGTTTTAAAATTTCAGCAATAGTTTTTTTATCTTCTTCATTGATTTTAGATTCTGATAACAAATTAAAATTAACAATATATTCCTCATTGAGTGCATGGTTTTTTTCAATATCATTCAACCAGCCACTTTTAGCATCAGGAATAGATTCATACTCGGGAATATAAGGTTTGATATCGATGACAGGAGTGCCATCGACAAAATCACCTCCAATGATGGTGATGGAGTTTTCGTTTATGCTTTTGATTTTCACTAAACTTAAACCTATACGGTTAGGCCGATGGGGAGAGCGAGTGGCATAGATACCCATTTTTTCTTTTCCCCCTAAACGAGGGGGGCGAGTGAGGTTTTGCTCATTGGCTTTAGCTTCGTCTACTAAGTGAAAAATGAAAGTGACCCACAGATGGGAAAAATTCTCTAATCCACGAAAACGCAATTTTTCTTCTGCTGATTTAAAATCAAAAATGATTTCACTTTGAATGTGATTTAATCCACTCTGGCGCGGAACTGTGAATTTTTCTTTATAAGGTGAGCGAATAATCGCAATGGGATTAATCGAGTAGGTCGTCATTGTTACTTTCATTTTCTGCTTTTGGTGGAGCAATAAATTGATCAAACTCTGCTAGATAACTAAGCATGCTTGGATCTTTTAAACGATCAATAAAAAGTTTACCAAAGAGATGATCAAGTTCGTGTTGAAAAACCGTGGCAAGAAATCCTTCAACTTCTAGTGAACGAAGTTGATAGTTTTCATCTTGAAATTGAACGCGTATTTTATTAGGTCGTTCGACAAAGCCGCGAAGACCTGGAACAGAGAGACAACCTTCCCAGAATCCTTGTTTGTCATCTGTTAAAAACTCTATTTGAGGATTAATAATAGTGATAAGACCAGTAACTGGTAATTGACCATAGCGTTCAGAGAATTCGGGTAATTCAATGAGAGCGACACTTTTAGAGATATTAATTTGCGGAGCAGCTATACCGATTCCACCTTCTTTTTTCATTGTGTCGTATAAATCGACAAGAAGACTTTTGAATTCTTGAGTATGAAACTCGCCTTCTGAAATGTGATCGGCTGTTTTTCGAAGTGTCGGATGTCCCATCCGAATGACGGTTTGTGCGGCCATAATTAATCTCCTTACTAAAAAGTAATAGCATAAATTTCAGGATATGAGTAAACTCAATATCTATGAAATCTGTGTTATTTGTATGTTTAGGAAATATTTGTCGCTCTCCAGCTGCGGAGGGGGCTTTTTTAAATTTACTCTATCAAGAAAATCGCGCCCATGAGTTTAAAGTAGATTCAGCTGGAACCACTGGGCATCATCGTGGTGAAAAAGCTGATAGCAGAATGATCGAACGTGCCGAAGCTCGAGGGATCATTCTTCCAAGTATTGCGAGGCAATTTGAAGAGCAAGATTTTGAACATTATGATTTCATCATTTGTATGGATAAAAATAATTTAGCGAACGTAAAAAAAATGGACAGCCATAATCAGTTTGCGCACAAAATTTTTCTCATGTCTGATTTTATCAAAAATCAAAAAAAACAAGACATTCCAGATCCTTATTATGGAAACGTGAAAGATTTTGATCTCGTGCTTGATCTTGTTCAAGAAGGTGCACAAGGTCTCTTGGAATTTATCGATAATAAGTTAAAAAAAAATGAGTGAAAAAAATTATATAACTCCAATGGGTTTTGAAAAACTTAGAACCGAGTTGGATTATTTAGTAAAAATAGAGCGTCCTGAAGTCACTAAGACTGTTGCCTGGGCCGCTAGTAATGGTGATCGTTCTGAAAATGCTGATTATCAATATGGTAAAAAACGTTTGAGAGAAATTGATCGTCGTATTCGTTTTTTAACTAGTCGATTAGAAAAAGCTGAAGTGGTTGATCCGGAAAAACCTCATCATCCCCATAAAGTACAATTTGGTGCCCAAGTAAAAGTTGAAGATGAAGAAGGGTGTGTTCGAGAGTTTGTTATTGTCGGAGTAGACGAGATTAAAACAGAGCTTGGACTGATTAGTTGGAGGTCTCCAATTGGGCGATCTCTTCTGGGGAAAGAAACTGGAGATGATGTTTCCATTCAAACTCCTCAAGGCATAGTAGAATATACTATTTGTGAAATTCAATATCGAGCGATAACAATTGTAGGTGATGCCAATGAAGATTGAATGTGAAATTTCTCTAGGAGAATTGGTTGATAAACTCTCAATTCTTTATATTAAAGAAAAGAACTTGCAAGATCCGGCGAAGCTGGTGCATGTACATTGAACTTGGCCGGAATGGATAGTTATTTAAATCGTCTAGTGACAATTAATTCAAGCCTATGGAAAATAGAGGACGATATTAGGGATAAAGAAAGGTCCAAAGAATTCGATAATGTTTTTATCGAACTTGCTCGTAGTGTCTATATTACCAACGATCAAAGATTTGAATGTAAAAATGAAATTAATGCGAAATATTCTTCTGCAATCGTAGAAGTGAAATCGTACCAACAATATTGAGAAAATCATGAGCAAAGCAAAGAAAGAAAGTAAGGCAGAAAAAGTAGTACCTGGTAAACGATTATCGATAACAGAGAAGTACCGTTTATATGAAGCTTCGGTACAAAACCCTGAAGCAGATATTAAATTTATTAACAAAGTTTATCTTGATCATTATGGAAAAGCGCCTTTATCTTTGCGCGAGGATTTTTGTGGTACAGGGAAAATGGCTTGCGAATGGGTGACTCAAGGACCAAAGCATGAATCTCATGGAATTGACTTAGATTTAGAGCCAATTACTTATGGTGTGGATCATCACTATTTTTCACTAACTGAAGATCAGCAAGAGCGCGTGAAATATATTAAAGGAAATGTCATGGATCCTCATCACTTTGAATGTGATGTAGTGGTGGCTTTTAATTTTTCTTATTATTTTTTTAAAGAAAGAAATGATCTTCTTCATTATTTTAAAACGGTGAGAAAATCATTTAAAGCGAATAAAAAAGGTGCCTTTTTTATTGATCTCTTTGGCGGAACGGAAGCTCGTAAGCCAAGTGTGGAGAGTGCTAAACATCAGCACCACACCTATTTTTGGGAATGTGAACGTTATAACCCACTAACGGCCGAGTGTTTTTATTCAATACATTTTAAGGACCACAAGTCGGGAATTAAATACCGCAGAGTCTTTAGCTATGATTGGAGAATGTGGGACAATCGTGAACTTATGGATCTCTTAAAAGAAGCGGGATTTTCAGAGGTTAAAAGCTTTTGGGAAGGCGTTAGTCGCGATGGGACTGGAAATGGTAACTTCAAAGAGAGTAATAAGGCCGAAAATTGCGAATCATGGGTGACTTATCTTTGTGCAATTCCTTAAGATAAATTTAAGGTCTTTTGCGATCACGAGGGTGATATAATGATCAAGTTTCAAAGCTAGAAAGGAAAAGATTTGGCACACCATAAAATTTTAATTGTAGATGATGAAGAAGAGATTCGAGAAGTCATGGTCATGATGATCGAGACAATCGGTCAATTTGAGATTGTTGAAGCTCATTCAGGAAATCACGCGATTAAAATTCTTCAAAGCCATCAAGATATCGGACTCATTTTTTGTGATTACCGTATGAACGATGGAAATGGCGGAGATGTTTATCAATGGGTTTATCAAAACCGTCCAGAAGTTCCTTACGTTTTAGTTTCCACTGCGGAACCTCGTGATATCGATGCGCTCAAAGGGTTGTTTGAACACAATCGTTTGAATGATCATATCGTAAAACCATTTGACGATGATATGCTTCGTGGAAGTATTGAAAGAGTTTTTTTAAATCAAGACAATAAAAGAAAACAAAATGATCTTTCTAGTAAAGTGAGTTTTTGCCAAATAGCTATTCTGGATTTTTTAAAATACAACCCAGCATGTAAGGTCTTTATTAAAATAAACGATGATAAGTTTATTAAGATTCGCGATGAAGACGACGAGAGCGTTGACCTGTTGGAGAAGTATCGCGAAAAAGGAATGGTTGAAGTTTATATTCTGAAAGCAGACTATGAATCTCTTATTCTAGATCGATTAAAAGAAATTCAGGCCAAAAATGACACAATTTCATCATTAGAATTCACCCGAGAAGTTTTAAGAAATTTAGGCGTGCAAGAAATTACTATTGCTCAAATTGATGAAGTGGTCGGCCAGATAGAAAGTGAAATTAACGAAGTCCCAGAACTTCGGAAATTTCTCGATAAGTTTAAAAAACGTAGAGACTATATCACTGACCATAGTA
>JAKLJM010000336.1 GCA_023151145.1 Bacteriovoracaceae bacterium
ACAATGGTCGACGAGGTTCGCAATATTCACCTATAGTCATAGAAACCATGCTTTTAAAAATGGCAGGACATTTATCAAAAAACAAAACATTTTGTTTTGAAGAAGTCACAGACCTAAAAAATGAGTGTGCCAATTTTGAAGAAGCACAAATTCATGAAGCACAAAAAATCAAAGAGCTTATTGAACAAAATCCCCACGCCCAAATCATTCACATCGGCGGAGGACACGATCATATCTATCCCTTATTTTTGGCGATCAAAGAAAAAATTGCAAAGAAGAAACTTTTTATCATCAATATTGATCCTCATTTAGACACCAGAACTGATCAATGGAACAACTCGGGAACCCCTTTTAGAAACATCGATCAACAAGCTAAAAATCATCAAGTAAAAATCTACCAATGGGGCACTCACCTCTTTGCCAATGGTGAAAAAAATTTTTCTGGATTAACCCACGCACAAATGGAAATTCAATTCTTTGATGAAGTAAAAAAAGAATGCTCAAACTTTTATCAAAATAAGTACGATCAAATCTTAAAATCTATTGAAGACTTTAAACCTGATTTTTTACTTTTTTCTCTAGACGTAGATGCAATTGACGGTAGCTGGATGAAAGCAGTTAGCGCCGTCAACCACAAAGGATTTCCTCCCCACGCCATAGAGGAATTATACCAAACGTTATTGCAAACTAAAATTCCGATCATCGCCACTGGTATTTATGAATACAATCCGATGTTTGATGATTTAGCTAACTCTGGTGGAAGAATACTCACTTCTTTTTTATATGAAAATGTGCTCACAAAATATAAATAACTTAATATTTTTTTAGAAGTTCTTTGTGTGTGTCTTTATCTATTAATTTTTGCAGCTCATTATTTAATTGTTCAATGAACTTTTGATGATTAACTTTTTTTGAATTCTTAGAGATCCCCACATACATACCAGTGACAATAATCCTATTTGGTAAAGCGACAATCGTATCCTCTAATTTTAATTTTTTAAGCAGCTGCATACCTGCCAAATGCCCGGCCACCACAAAATCTGCACGGTTTTTAGTAAGAAATTTAAAACACTGCTCCGTAGTCGCTAAACGAGTCATTCTAAGTTGAGATTTATCAAAACTATCAAACTCCGGACCAAAACTATCGTTAATGATGGCCACACCTCGTTTTGAGAGGAGATCATTAAATTGACTAAACTTAAGGGAACTATTTTTTAAAACAAATAAAGAGGTTTCATCCATAAGAATGGGCTTAGGTTGAAACCATAACCACTCTTCACGTTCATTCGTTTTATATGGAGGCAATAACAAATCTATTCTTCCTAGTTTTACTTCTTCTTGTGCCCGCGCCCAAGTTCCAATGCTCATGGCCCGAGGTGTTTTACCCATATTAACCAGTGCTGTTTTTAACAAATCTACCGCCACTCCCTTTAATTGATTAGTTTTCTTATCTACAAAACTCACCGGAGAATAATCAGGATGAGCCGTAAACGTTATGACATCTTTAGACGATGCATGTGAGATTGGCGTCACAAAAAAGTGAAGAAGAAGAAAAACAAATTTTATAAATAAACAGAAACGATTTAAGAGATTCATAATTAAAGATTAATGAAATTTAAAAGAAAAAACATCTAAAGAAAAATGAAGCTTGGAATTAAGTATTAGTAGATGACTTAAAACAAAAATGCCCTAGACGTATTTCATTCTAGGGCATTTTGAGAGACATTCGCGGAGGAGAAAAAATCCTTTCTTCAACCTTCCAACACACACACACAATACTATATACAAGAGTCGTGCCAACTTTTTTTAAAGAGAAAATGACCTCGAAACCAATCTAAGTGCTTGATATTTCGAAAACCCTAAGTTCTCGAAATGTCATATTTTTGACTTTTTACTTGGAATCTAAGTCATGGAAGTGACAGAGTTATCTTACAGTCTCTTACTTTTCATATAATCTGCCAAATATTGAACACTGCGATCAAGGGCCTCAGTTTCATCTGGTAATTTATAAAGAGAACCTACATGAGACCAAATTTTACTAGAATCTTTTAAAATGATGTCCATTTCTACCATATAATCGGTCTTCATCTTGTGCATTGTGATTCTTGCAACTAAATACTCTTGCCCAGGCACATCGACAAAATAATCTTTTGGAAACTCATTTCTTAATTCTTTCAACAAACCCTCACCTGCAAAAAATACCTAAGTACATCATTCAACTATAAAGAAAAATGATATTCAACCGAAAAGATTGCGACGCTAAACTTTCGAGAGGTCCTAGACATGTTAAAAAAAATTAAAGAAACATTTCCCTTGAAAGACCCGACAACAAAAGTCTATTTCGCAATTTTCGCCATGTTGCCCATTTTCTATCTAATTGTCACTTTCTTCTCTAATGTTCCAGTTAACGAGTGGCTTGCTAGTGATCTCTGCGATAGTAAATGCACATCGATGTTGATGATGGGATTAGGGGCCAGTTATTTAGTGATGACTTATGTGCTCATCTTTATTATAGGCGGTGTACTCGGAATTCGTTATCACTACAAATTAAATAACCCTAGAGATAAATACGCAGGCTCAGCCGCCTTTTTAATTCTTGGGCTATTTATTGGGAAAGCGTTTTTTACACCTATTATTGAAAAAGGTACTTATCGAGATCTCATAAGTGCACATATTTTATTATTAGCACCCGGAACAATCGATAAAGATAAGGCAGATAAAATTAGGGCATACTTAAAAGAAACCAATCCTGAACGAAAAATAGCCTCAGAAAAAAAGACTCCATAATAAACAAAAGGCAACTAACCGTTGCCTTTTGTTTTTGTACAATTTTCCATTTTTTCTAAAAACTCAATAATCATACCAGCGACATCAATTCCAGTTGCTGTCTCAATTCCTTTTAATCCTGGACTTGAGTTCACTTCCATAATCAATGGTCCTCTTTTTGATCGCAACATATCAACACCAGCGACATTCAACCCCAGGGCCTTAGTCGCATCAATCGCCGCTTGTCTTTCTTCTGGAGTAATTTCTATGATGGCAGCACTGCCCCCGCGGTGAAGATTTGATCTAAACTCACCGTCTTTTGCAGTT
>JAKLJM010000337.1 GCA_023151145.1 Bacteriovoracaceae bacterium
CAAATTACTTTTTTCTAGCTGCTAAAAATAAAGTAATTGATCGTGGTATCGTTGGTTTTCACGGAAACTGGAAGACCATGATTAACAAAGAAGAATTTAATAAACATATGGCCGAGCTTGAACCCGACAAACGAGTTTCGCTTCTAGATTTTCATCGTCAACACGTTAAGAAAGAAACTGCTTTCATATCTAATATCGGAGTCTCGCAAGAACTTTTTGAGAGAACACAGAAGGAAAATGATGCTGGCCTTTATGAGGTATATTTACCAGGGCCAAGCATTTTTAAAAAATATGGAATCGAAAACGTAAAAGGATATCAAGACCTGGATCGCATAAAAGGACTCAAAATTCTTTACGACAATGGCCTGCATGATAACAATTCGGAAGATTTAAAAAATATATTCAGAAATGAATTTCAAAGCGCAACTGAAAAAAGAAAAGACGAAATCAGAATACTATTAGCATATCTCAATAAACAATTTCCGTTGCAGACAACTTCAAATTCGATGGTGCCCCGATCTGATAAGGACTCCTTCTCATCATATAGAGTTCGATGACTAAAAAGATGGTCCTTAAAGCTGAAGCTGTAGTTACTCAACTACAAAAAAAGACCCTATGCATTTTGTGAGTTGGGCCTTGGTAGCATTTTTTGAATTTTAGGAAGTGTTTTCTGAAAAGCAATTTTTAAAGAACCGCTCTTAACTATTGCTTGTTATAGTGAATTTGAGAAAAAATTAACTCACTGCTTTCTGTAAAATACATCTTACTGCTTCAAAAATATTTCCATTCTCAAAATTTATTTTCAGTGATCACAACATCATTAACCACAGCAGTGTCTGAAGGATTAAACAACAAAATTAAAGTGCTTAAAAAAATGGGCTATGGTTACTCCAATGAAACAAGCTTTATGAGAAAGATCCTTCAAAGATGTGGATATCTAAACCATCTAGCTATAAACACTGATCAATTTTACTTCAAATGGCCACACCCCTGATTATTACGGAGAGGTCTATATAAATGGCAAAAAATGTCATTTTGTCCTATTTTCTACAGTTGTAAGCAAAAAAAAATAATCTAAAATGAATGGATTATGGCCAGACTATTAATTCTTAAAAATATCTTTAAGCCAATGTTGCTATTTTTTTTCTTCTTCTTGAACTTGCTTCAGGTAATCAGTGCGCAAATTTTTATTCGCTACATTTTCAAACGATCGACCGTACAGCCAATGTCGATGGTTTAAATTTTTCTTATCGTAAAATAATTGCCCTACATTCAGATCTTCGATTTAGTGATGTTCCAGAGTTAAAAGATAAAATATTGGTACAAGTAACCACATCAGGGCATGTTCGGATAATTTATAATTCTATTCGATTTGATACCAGCGGTCGTCCTGCCAATTTAAACTTATTAATGCCAATGCGAACAACTGTCAAAAATATTAGCTTAATAGAGGATGGGATAATCTTTATAATTAAATCACCCCCAGGTGATCTTAAAGAGCGCATTGAAGACCTCATTAAGGAATATCCCGGTCAGAAAGCTTTTACATGCGCTACTGGTGCTTGTCGCGCTTTTATAAAACTAACGGATGGCCAATTTATTGATAAAAATTATCTTACACCAACAGCTGTGATGAAAATACTGCTGTTGCATTCTTTAGAAAACCAAGGTGTGAGCGTTCTATCTTTTGGAGAAGACCTTAATGATGCCGTTAGGTTGGCTCGAAATAAAGTAAGCTATTGGAGAACGAATGGGATACTTGGTGGCGCCAATGAACTAGTGATCGCAGGTATCACAATATTTGGACTACATGCGGTTATTCAGTCACTAAATGTTAAATGAAATTAGGTGTGTCATTCAAAAAACGCTGTAAGCTCTCCCCAAGTTCAGCTCTAAATCTCTTAATCTTGAGAAACTAATGTTACTCACAACTACGTATTTTATACGGAGTTGTTATTGGTGAAATTCATGCACACACAATCACTGCGAAGGTCCCGAAGATTTTCATTATTAAAATGGGATTTTTCTGTCAGCTCTTGTCCATGCTGTAACGACAAAAAACCTACTTATTTTAAATGGGGAATTTATAAATGGAAATGGACTGATGATCCAGCTACTTCTCAAGTCTCCGAAAGAACTATTTTTATGGATAGTTTTAAAATGGGAGATGACGGATCTTGCACCCTCTTACGATATTTCGTAGTCCAGACAATGTGATATTGACATTCAAAAATGGAGTGACTGCTTCGATTAAATCCCTCGACCTCCTTATTAACACAAAACGGACTCGGAGGCTAGGTGGAGAATGGGGCTTCGCCTTCAACCCCCGCTTATATCCCTCGCCGCAAGCGGCGGGGTCCTACGCTCAAAACGATAGAAAATAGGAGCTATCGAAGCAAATAAAATACAAATTTTGGCAAATGAAAAATGTATTTACAGAGTTATTTACTTTAAATCGAAAAATACTTCGCTTTCTTAAGCTAATTATCATTTTGAAAAATGGCACTTGTATTGAACACATCGATACCAGGAGGTTTGAAATGAAAAATTTATTTTTTGGAGTTTTGGCAGTTTTGTCCTTGTCCCTGTCAGCACAATCAGAAGCACTTGACTGCTATGGCGGTGGGTTTGGTCTTTTCCCTGTCGAGACTGTTGCTTTGGAATGTGAAGGTTTTACGTCGAAAAAAATGTATGACGCACTATTGGGAGGAGCGATGATTGGAGCCGGCGTGAAATATGAGCGATTAATTTTAAATTGCCCAGGTACCGAGGGAGATGCTCTGCTGGGTAGCTATCGTGGCGGGCGTGGCCAGATTGCATTGATTGGTGGTGTTTCTGCAGGTTATTTCCGAAGTACTGAAAATAATAGAAGATGCTATGCACTTGGTCTTATGGGCGGAGCTTCTATAGGAATTCCAGGTTCCGGAATTGAAATTAAACCTTGGGGTCAAGGTTTTAAAAGAAATAAGTAAACTTGTCGGTTTTATAATTTAGTCCTGGTTGAGGACAAAACCTCTTCCCTGTGAAATAACCCAACTACAAAAAGCTACGTCGTAAAAACCGTAG
>JAKLJM010000338.1 GCA_023151145.1 Bacteriovoracaceae bacterium
ATGCTAAAAAGCCAAGTGAAACAATCACAAAAGCTCCAACTGTGGATGAAAAAAAACCAACATCCGCTCCACTGCCTCAAAAAGTTGAAGCTAAAAAAGTTGAACAACCTAAAAAAGAATCAACTCTAAGTTCAATCTTTGGCAAAAAGAAAACAGTGGAAAAAGAAGTGGTTGCAGCAAAAGCGGAGCCGGTTAAAACGGCAGAAGCTAAAAAGATGGTAAGTGAATCTAGTGAAAAAACGGCGAAAACAAACAACCTTCAAGTGCCTTCACACAATGACCCACGCTTCGAAGACGTGTAAACTGACCTACTTAAATGGGGATGAAAAAATGATTCATGCATCCCCATTAATATATTTTTTATTTTAATTACATCGCCATCGGTATTTTTTTTATTTTCTTACTTTTAAATCTTTTCCAAAGTTTTTTCTCGTTATAATAATCTAGAAAGATATCAATGTGCATTTGAAGGTGTTCGGGACTTTTACTGGTGCACCAAGTTCTTCGTATTAATCGATCAATACCATATCGAAAAGAAGCCAATGTATGATTAATTGCAAAAAGTGGATCATATTTTTTTGTTTTTAACTCCCCCATTCCAGCTATTGATGCGGGTAGACTCTTAAAAACTTTATGCCGAGAACATGGAAAAGTATTTTTAATTATCAATGGGTACATTTTGTGTTCATCAGTTTTAATCAAAGCGCTTCTATGAACAACTTCAGTCAAATCGTTCAAAAGATTTTGAAGTACTAAAGGATGTTGATTAACTCTTCGACCGTATTTTTTTCTTGATAATTTGGCGAGCTTTCCGAATGCTGGAATTTCGGCCACTTTCGCTCCAAGTACAATGTAATTTTTAGCATCAATGACAACTGACACTGAAACAGGTTTCAACTTTGTGTGAACACTTGAAATAAGATCGTCTAGTTGAACATCATGAACGGGATTCTGTTTAATGATATTCAAGAATTCTAATTGCCTTATTTTTGCCTTTTTAGATAAGTATATTAATTTACGTTCAATAGTTTTTTGTGAAACTTTCAAATTGTAGGCACTTGCCCTCATCGACATTCCCGATGATAAGTTTGCACGTAATATGTAATTTATACGCCTTTTTTTCTGATATTTTTCAAGCGTCAAAGTAGCATTAGAATATTTACGATAGCAGATCTTACATTTAAAACGTTGAATATATCGAGAGTCATCCCGACGATAATAGAACCCATCTTTCACTTGAAATAAGGATTGTGAGTAGACTTTGCAGTTATGATTTGGGCAGATTGCATTCATCTGAATATTAAATGCATAAATAAAATAATGACAACAATATCAAGTGGCTAAAATTACATATAAAAAATATAATTAAAAGCAAAAAAAATACGCTCTTTATACAGAGTCAGCAAAAATTGATCCCCATTTATGTACGTCAGTTCCTAGATAGTGCGAAGGTTTTCTAAGTGATTATCACTCTGCTTAAATTTATTAAGCGCCAACTGAATAAACACCGCCGAAATCCCAAAAGGAAGAAAAAATGCTACTAAGTAATTTTTCAGTGAGAAATAAACCGGAATTTTTCGATCGATAAACACATCCGGCAAGATTTCAGTGCCATAAGTTTTAAAAAGAATTAAAAAACTCGTACCAAAGATGAGTCCTAGAATTAATGAAAAAATTATCAATAAATAAAGAAAAATGGCCGTAGAGTTAAAAAGTTTTTTGGGACTCATTCCTAAAATCCAAAAACTTGAAATATCTAATTTAATTTTGTTAAAGAAAATGAGTAAGCCTGAACTGATACAGAATGCGACTAATAAAGCCATAGCACCAAATAAAAAAATCATAATGGATGATTCTAGATTTAAGGCATATACTAGGGATTGATTAGATTCTTCCCAAGTTTTCAGGAGTCCATATTCTTTAAAAACACCGAGATCTTTTTTAGATAATGGAGAATAAAACCTTACGCTGTTAAATGATTTTTCACGAATGAGATTCTGTATTTTAGATAATTTAACCCAGAGATGAAAGCCATCAATTTCTGGAACATCAAAATTAACTGTTTCGATAATTGGCAATGTGATTTGCCTAGGGATATCCGTAAGAAAAGTATCGACAAAAATGGGACTAATGAGTTGAACTTCATCACCACTTAAGACTCCCACTTTATAGGCCAATTCCATTGGCACGACTGCCCCTTGAAAATCTTTTTTACTCTCATCAAACTCAGCAGGTAAAAAGCTATTTACATCAACCCCATGAACAATCACGGGAGTTATATAGGATTTATATTTCAGTAATAATTCTAACTCAGTCTCAATAGTATAATTAAGGCGAGAACGAAAGAGTTCATTTTTTAATGAACTAATATAACTTTCATCTAAATATTTTTGTTTATCTAAATAAAGCACAGCTGTGCCTTGAATGTTTTTTGCTCTACCAACTAATTTTTTTTGAAGTCCACCCATTGTGCTTTGAAGAATGAGTAAGGCAAATGACGAGAGAATAAGACCAACGATTGCTAAGAGAAGCAATCGTTGGCGATTTTTAGCATGAAACAAATAATAAAAAAAATACCGAATGAAAGAAATTATAGTTATCTCGCTTTTTCATAAAAACTCGTTTTTGAAGCTACTAATTCCTCTAAATATGAACTAGGAGCATAACGATCTTTATCAACTGACGCTTTAAATTCGTTAAGCGCCATTAAAATCTTCTCTAAGCCTTCCCCATCCGCATATCTTAATAGGCCACCTCTAAATGGAGGAAAGCCGATCCCAAAGATTAGTCCTAGGTCAACATCACTTGCTCGCCCTACGATTCCGTCTTTTAAAATTTCAGCTGCTTCATTGATCATCGGAAGAAAAAGGCGTTTTTGTATTTCGGCCTCAGACATTTTCTTTTTTTGATCAGGTAATATTAATTCTACTTCCGGGTTAATTTCTGTGTGTTTACCTTTTTCATCATAAAGATAAAAACCTTTATTTGTCTTTTTACCAAGATATCCTTTTTCTGTCATCTTTGAAGACATTTTAGACGCTTTAGCGCGTTCTCC
>JAKLJM010000339.1 GCA_023151145.1 Bacteriovoracaceae bacterium
CAGCTTTTATGGCCCTAAAACTATCAATACCAGTGGAACGATCCATTCAAGATACGTTAAAAAATTATCATGAATATTTAGAGGCAGAAGCTAAAAAACACAAAGGTGGTTTGTTTGGTCGTGGAAACTCAGAAGCCTATAAAAAAGTAATTCAACTGCAAAAAATCTTACCACAACTAAATGTCAACATCATGAAGATTTGGATGAATGATATAACAGAAATTGTCATCTTAGATACAATTCTAGGCCAGGAAGATCGTCATCTAAACATAGATTTTAAATGGGTAAAGTATTCATTAAAGAACGACAAATTCGAACAAAAAACACTCGATGACAAAAGAAGCTTTGTGGAATACTCAAAGATACAAGCAGAAAATCCAAATGAAATAATTGCTCAAAAGATTCACCTAAATGATAACGATGCTGGATTGTTTCCAGCGTTTACAAATTTTTTCAAAGATTCAAAACTCATTGAAAAAATTCATCACATCTCTTACAAAAATTATCACAAAGTCATCTCTTTGCAGTTAGATTTAAAAAACAAAGGTGAAATCTATACTTATTTGAAAGAGACGCTTGGATTAACTGAAAAAGAGCTCATTATGCTGCAAACGAATACGGATTATGTGGCCGAAACATTAAAAACAAAATGTCTAACCAATGCTCTCTATTTTGATCTCAACTCTCCAGAAGATTTATTGAAAAAAACCACTAACAGTGAGGCAAAAGTTTCTTCTTGCACCTTGTAGTGCTTGAAAAAAATAAACACTAGTAAAATATTTGTATTCCTAACATTTTCATGGAGGAAAATGTGTCGAAATCCAATATTGCCCTTGGCTTTTTTCTAACCGTTTCTCTAAACCTTTTTGCTCAAGAAACACTGCAGGAAGTTTATTATAGCGATAATGAACCGCCACTAAGAATTGCGGTGATATCAGATATGAATGGTGACTATGGTGACTCTAGTTACTCTATTCGTGTTCATAAAGCCGTAGAACGTATTCAAAAATTAAAACCTGATGCAGTTTTAGTCACAGGCGACATGGCTTCCGGCGAAAAAAAAGGACTAGACTACAAAGCTATGTGGAAAGGCTTTAGAGACACCGTCACTCTTCCTCTCATCCAGTCAAACATTCCCATGCTCGTGAGCCCTGGGAATCACGATGCTTCGGCTTGGAAAGGATTTGAAATTGAACGAAAAATTTATAAGGACGAATGGACGACATACTTAGGTGATTACTTAAGCAAAAATTCTACTGTAAAACTTATTTCAATGGATAATTACCCATTTCATTATTCTTTCGTCATTAAAAATGTTTTTTTTATGGCCATTGATGCGACCACACAACTTGAACTTAGTAGTTTGCAAAAAAATTGGTTAATTGAACAAAGTAAAAACGCCCAAACATATGCCCACAAAGTCGTCTTCTCTCATTATCCTTTTCACCCTTTGGCGATCAATAGAGAAAATGATTTTATTGCGGATAAGGGAAACGTATTATTTAAAAACTTAAAACAAAACGGAGTTAATCTCTTTTTGTCTGGCCACCAGCATGCCTATTATCCGGCAGTATGGGAAGGTGTTCGTTTTATTGGTCAAGCATGCCTTGGAGGAGGACCAAGAAAAATCATTGGTACATCAAAAGTCTCTCAATATAGTTTTACGATTGTCGATTTTGAATCACAAATTAAAGTAGACGCATACCCTTATCCAAATTTTGAAATACCAGTTGAGAGAACAAGCTTACCAACTAGTCTTAAAACACCTAAGGGCGGAAGTCTTATTAGAGATGATTTACAGTTAAAATCAAATTACAAAATTGGAAAGATAACTCTCAATGCTCCTTTATAAGGAGCATTGGTTAATTAGAAAGATGACCTGAAAGTAATTTACCTTGTTTAAATTCTTTATAAACACTCCCTAGTCTTGTCGGGAATGAAAAAATGGGAAAAATTGTCATTGAATTTTGTAATTGCTCGTCATCTGAAGTCATCGAGTCGATTTCGTTACTCAAATTTTTTAACGACAAGGAATCATCTTTTAAACAAATGACCAAATAAAAAATCGCTTCTTCATTTCTTTTAAACGATTTAGTATACGTCACCAATAAATCACCATGTTTATCTTTATATTCATAAATTTCATCAGCATCCTCCATCGTCGGTCCAACAAGGTCGTGATACAAGATATATTGATCCATTGGGATGTCTTCTGAAAACTCATCAAAGACTGAAACTTCTAACAACCTAGCTAATATTTCAGATTTTTTCCTTTCGATGACTTCTTCTAAATCTCGACTGACACTAACTTCCACACTGACTTTTTCTCCAATTCTAAAAGCGTCTAGCATTTTTTGTTCGTTAGTTTTAGTAGTTAAGAAAATATAGGAAGGTTCATTTTTATAAGAAGTACATAGTACAATATAGAAGGCACGATTAATGACTTTTATATAGCTATAAATTTCTTCAGATAAGTCATTCGTTAAGCGCCATATTTCATCTGGTGCAGCGATCAGTCTCGCCATGGCCTCTTCTTCACTAATCCCTAATAAAACTGTTTCATCTTCTAAATGAAAGTTTATTCTTAAGGTCTCTTCTAATTTTTCATAGTGTTTTAATAAAGGACGATAAAAATCTTCAATACATTCTTCTTTGCAAAACCCTTTTGCGGAATTTTCTTCAACAAATAAAAGGTCTTGAAGATTTGTATGGATGCTACGGCATGAAAAACAAGTATAAAATGGCGATTTAAAATTATTTTGTTCGATATTTGTCATGTAAATCTCTAAAAATGAAATGTTAGTTCACTAAACAAAGCTGTTCCGTAAGCTTGCGGTTTGAAATATTTAGCGTCTAATAACTGCTGTTTTTTATTTTCATCTACTCGTTTAACCATAAAATCAGCTCCTAAACTTAAATCCATGGCCGGATATAAATTTAAAACCAATTTAGGTGTCAATTTAGTGAAAGAAACTTTTTCAAAATTTCGGTTCAATTGTTTATTTTCAGCTAATGAAAGATAAGCATATTCCGTATGAAATAAAAGTTGATCTTTCCGCGAGTGGGCCAATAAAGAACTAGATGGCAATTCCATACCGGCCCATAAATCCATGGTGGCCAGGTCCGCGGCGCTTCCGATTTTTAAAAAATTAAAACCTAAAACAAGCTCAGGATTTCCACGCTGGGATTGTTTATTATAGGCATTATCGTTAAATCTTTTACCTTCCCCAATCCAATACTTTCCTTGAAAGAAAAAATGAAAATTTGATTCAATTCTCATATCAAAAGTATATTTGTTATATTTAGCAAGTTCTGGAAGCTCTTCTACTCTATTTCCTAAACCAATTGTTGAAGCGAATTTTAGATTTCCAAATAAATCAGAAAAAGCTTTTACCAAAGAAAAACTTGGCCCACTCCCAACGGAATTCGCAGAGCCTTTGGCCGCTTCACTAGATAACTCTGCTTTGGGTACTGCTTTTTTTTCTGGAACGGCCACGGGCTCAGAATAATCGACTAAGGCAAAAACATTAAATGATCCCAACAAGAAAAAAAGAAATAGCGATAGTTGAAATTTTGAAAAACTCATAGCATTTGCTCCGAAAAAAGGGCCCTAATTCTTTCATTAAGATTTATAAATGATAAACAGAGAAAAACAATCCGCAAATACATTTCTAGAGAGCACCATAGGGAAAGAGAGGCCACTTCTCCATTGTTGACTTAAAACGTATGTCATAAAAATTGAAATATTTTTATTGAGAAAAGTGTCAACTCTTTAAAAAGACGAATGAGGAAGAAATTATCCTGGTCGCTCTAAAAAACCAATAGGTTTAGCATTTAAAAGTGAACTTAAAAGGAGCTCTTACTTGGAAATGACTTATCGATCAAATGAATCTCTCGAAGCTTTAATTCAAATGGGTATCCATGGTTTTTTTCCTCTCTTTCACGACTCGTGGTTAAAAGAAAGTGATTTTCAAGAAAAAAAATTCGTTAAACTTACAGGAATCGAACGGGCCCGAGCAAAAAAACTCTTTCAGATGGTCACGAAGCACCGTAGTTTGGACCATAAAAAAACCCTAATCTTTTCCTTACCCGATGAAGATCGAGTTATTTTCATGAAAGCATTTCTAAAATTAGTAGAAGGTAAAATTCTTGATCAAAAACCAGAGATACATTAATTATTTCTTCTTTGCTCTCGTCATACTAAGTTTCTGTCTTGAGACTTTGGCCGAATATCGCATCTACCAGTATTGGGTAAAAAGCCCAGATCGCGAGAAAGCTGAACTTATC
>JAKLJM010000340.1:0-3039 GCA_023151145.1 Bacteriovoracaceae bacterium
TAGCTACTCCACTTAAGCCCAAACGTTTTTGACTTTCAAGCGATCCAAGACCGCGTAGAAGTTTACCATCTTTGATTAAATGTTCTTTCGTTGCCGGAGCACCTGTATCGTCAAATAAGTAGCTAGCGTTTTGACCTTTTAATGTCGGGTCAAAAGTAATGTTCATTAATTTAGAACCGTATTGAAGATTTCCAAAATCATTTGGTTTAACAAAACTCCATCCAGCGTAATTTCTTTCATCACCTAGAATTCGGTCTAGCTCTAACGGGTGACCGATACTTTCGTGAATTTGTAAATAAAGCTGATCCGGATGAAGCATTAAATCCATTGTCCCTGTTGGACATTCTTCAGCAGTTAAAAGCTCTAACGACTCTGTCGCCACTCTTTTAGCTTCTTTTAAAACCTTTTCTCTAGGCCATAACTCCATACCGCCTTGAGCATTTTGATCATAGCCCCAAGAACGTTTTTGGTTTGTAGAACCATCACTAGCGATTGACCACATATTAATCATCGAGCGATAAATTTTTTGAAAAGCATCTGAACCATGATTTGAAACAATACGTGTTTCAATTTCAGAAAGATTTAAATAAGCTTGGCGATTTAAAATTTTATCGCTCAAATTCATCGTTGTTGAAATATCATTTAAGTATTGAGACATTTCACTAGTGTTATATTCACTGAACGCTTTTTGATGAGGAGAAACATATTCACCCGTCATCACTGGTCTTTCTTTCATCGAAAAACTTGTTAAAGAATAACGTTTAGACATTTTTGCCAACGACTCAGCTCTTTTAACTGCATGCTGAATGCTCGTCATATTTCTTTCATCTGTTGCAGCATAACCAAAATGACCATCGATCATTACTTCAACCATGATTCCACAATCTTCGCCTTCATAAAATCCATCGAAGATTTCGTTTCGAACAGATTGTGAACGAACTTTCGTGCGCATTTCTCTAAGCGAAAGATAATCCGCTTCATACTTTAATTGATTAAGAATTGTTTTTAATTCCATACTCACTCCCGATTTTAATTTTTTCGCTTAACCTATGAACGCCCTTTCCAATGAAACATACTAGTCGTTACACCAAGCAGTTTAGAAATCGAATCATATAATCCCAGCGGCAATAATCCTTTTAAAAGATCAATGGTTTTTACCAAGAATGGCTCCTTAATAAAAGCCAGATCTGATTCAATTCCTGAAAAAATCTTAGACACAATAACTTCTGGTTTTAACCAAGGAATCATCAGTGGTGGCTTAACTCCCTGAAACATCCCGGTGGCAATATAACTAGGACATACCGTTGTGACGCGCACCTGCTTAAGTCCTCTTTCGAGCATCTCTAATCGTAATGAGTCGGAAAAACCAATCATGGCCCATTTGGAAGACGCATAAGTAGATCCGTAAGGAAGCGCTACAAAGCCTGAGGCTGAAGCAATATTGACGATATGAGCATCTTGTCCAGACAACAGATCATTCATGAAAACATGAGTGAGGGCAACTGGGCCCATGGTATTGATTAGATAAGTAAGTTGATGTTTTTCTAAAGACGTTTTTTCAAACTCTCCACCAAAAACAACTCCTGCATTATTTATTAAGCCTGAGATTTTACCAAGACGTGAATGAATTTCTTGTTTGAGCTCTAAAAAAGAATCGACCTTAGAAAGATCGGCAAAAAAACCATGAGCTGTGCCGTTAGCCTCACGAATTTCTTTTTCGACAAGTAAGAGACCTTCGCGATTCACGTCAAGTAAAGCAACCAACGCTCCCCTCTTTGCCAACTCCAAACTCATTAATCGTCCGATACCTGAAGCGGCACCAGTCACTAACCAAACTTGTCCTTTTTTAATTTGCATTTTTAACCTCTCTAGAGCGTGAATTTAAAATCACTTAATCATAGAATGGCGATCAAACTTAAAAAAGAGCTATTTTAATTTTCTTAATCCGTGTCCAAACTTTGGATCAGTTAAACTCTTTTCCAAAAAGACAACTAAGTCTGTTTTCTCTTGTTCTGTTAAACCAAGTCCGCGTCTTAAAAATGGAGCTTGTACGCCTTTTTTAAGTTCATCGCGCTCACTTGCACTGTCAAAAACTTTTAATGGAGTCACACTGGTATTTTGATACACTTTAGGAATTTGGAAACTATCAATTGATAAATTAACATTGTTGTAATGATCGACAACTTCTCTTAAGGTTCTCTTTGAGCCATTATGAAAATACGGTGCACTTAAAGCCACGTTTCTTAAACTAGGTACTTTAAAAAAATGTTTTTGAAAGTCTTGTTTTGTCACTTCGTAGCGGCCTAAATCTCTTTCCAATTTACTGGAAGCAAGCTCTGGCACACCAACCGAAGTAAAAAATGTGTTATTCGCTAAATAAGACCCTTGATGACAAGCGATACACATTCCTCGTCCTAAAAAGACTTCGAGCCCACGCTTTTCTTGCAGAGATAAAGCGTTTACATCTCCATCAAGATATCGATTAAATGGTGAATCCCAAGAATAAAACTGATGTTCCATAAAACGCGAGAGTGCAGATCCCACATGACCGATATTCATTTCTTTAAAATCATCATTAGGAAAAGCTTTTTGAAATAAATCAAAATAAGATTCTAAATTTTTTTGAACGCGCTCAACGATTTTTTTCCAGGCACCAACATTAGTTGTCTCATTGGCAATTTCATTTTCGCCCATTTGACCGCGCATTTCCTCTCGAGAAACCAAAGGAAAGATTGCTTGCATGGCCAAACCATCTTCAAGTGTCTTTACAATTTCTAGCTCTTTAGGATTTGTACCATTAAGATCTGGCTCAGGGGTTATAAAACGATGAACATCTTTTTTAAACTCCACTCGGCCATCCCAAAAATAAAAACGATCGCCATGGGATTTCATATTAAAAATCGACTGCGCATTTCTTTTTACAATATCGTTTAAATCTTCTGTGAGTGAAAATGGTCTGGCATCACTGGTGCCAATGCCTGGCATATGACAAGTAAAACAGGACACTCGTCTATTACCTGAAAGGTTAGTGTCTAAAAA
>JAKLJM010000340.1:3092-3832 GCA_023151145.1 Bacteriovoracaceae bacterium
ATCCCATTTCTGCTTTGTAAACATCAGCGCCCGATAAGGCTTTTTCTTTCAGCGGCTCCACTCCAAAAAATTTTAATCTCTTTAACAAAGCTTCATCATAAGTTTCTGCTGAAGTTGAAAAAGAGAAGACGAAAGGAATCACCGAAGAAAGAATTATTTTGCGCAACATGTTCATATAGCTTCCAGAAAAGTTTGCTACATCAAACAAACTTGTTCACGCTTTGTAAACTTGTTTCCTTTCTGTGTGAGAATTTGTAACATAAAGAAGTGCACCCTTAGCTCAGTTGGATAGAGTAGCTGGCTTCGAACCAGTTGGTCGGGAGTTCGAATCTCTCAGGGTGCGCCATAAAATAAAAAAACCATCCTTAAAGATGGTTTTTTATTTTTAAAATCTGATTTTCTTCAAAAGATCTTTTCCTTTATCTTTTAAATTCTCTACCCCGCCACCTTTCTTTAGTTTTTCAATCTCTTCTTTGATCTTATCTTCATTCTTTTTATACAGCTCTTGAAGTTTATTAAGATCAGATAAGTTTTTAGTATTGGAGTTAAGAGATGCCATTAATTCATTTTTAGGTGCTTTAATTTTTTCTTCCACAAAAGTATTTATTTTTGCTTCTGCTTCATTAATTTTAGCACTCAATTCGCGTTGAAACCCACTACCTAATTCATCTCCTAGATTCGACGTTAGGCTAAAATCTAAATTTTTAAATGTCCCAGAAGCCTTACCATCAACGGTAATG
>JAKLJM010000340.1:3851-6708 GCA_023151145.1 Bacteriovoracaceae bacterium
ATATTATTAACGATATTATTGAGCATTTCAGTGGCAATTTTATTTTTCGTTTCAACAATAAAGCTTGGCTTTCTAATTGTTGAATTCCAATTCATTTGAACATTATCACCTTGAAGCTCAGCTTTAATCCTAGAACTAGCATTAGCATTGGTAAAACCAAACTTCATCTTTTCATCTTGTACAAACATCTTTTCAGGAACAACAAATGATTGCACTTCAATTAAAGCTGATTGTCTTGAAACCGCTTTTGAATAGTCCGCTTCTACTCTAATTTGCGCTCCTAAAATTTGAGTTTTAGGGAAATCTCCTTTAAGAGCTAAAACAATTGGTTTGCCAATTTGTTTAGGTGCTGTTGAAACATTCGTTAATTCCCCGCTCACATTTCCAGAATAAGATTCAGTTGTTCCTGTTGAACTTATTGCTGCTCTTTTTAACCAAAAAGTTGGATAGCCTGTGGTTTTTGGAAATTCAAAATTCACCCCCGTAGATCTTTTAGGAGGAATAATAACATCTTCATCATCAGTAACTTTTTTCTCTGGCATATATTGTTTTGCTAGACTTTGATATTTTCTAGCCTTAGTTATATATCCCGTAAACTCTCCCATGAATAAATGCATGGCCATATCTTTAAAATCAATTTTTGGAATGGATAACCGACCTTTTAAAGAGGCAATATCTTCGTTAATGACTTTTTGAAGCTCAGTAGGATAACTCGCTACGGTTTTAACCTCACTCTGCAACTGTGTAGCTGCCGATTGCACATTTTTATACTGGGTGTTCACTTCTTTTAGAAGATCATTTAATTTTTTAACGCCTTCAATTTGATCTTTGATGTTTTTATTTTTTGAGATATTTTGAACTTCGACTTCTATCGCTTTAAGCTTTGATGTATCTGATAGCTCTTTTACTTTTTTATCCCAATAAACTTGTTTCCCCTTCACATCACTGATCATGGTTTTTACACGCGCTTCAGACTTTAAGGATTCACGAATTTTTTGAATTTGTGCTTCAAAATCTTCCCCCTCTAACACACTTAAAACATCTCCTAAGACAGATGCCTTATAACGATCTTTCACTTGAGCCACAATTTCATTTTTCATTTCATCCATTTTACTTGGGCTCTTTGGCTCTGGAGGAATAACGAATCCTGGACTTTTACGTGGACTTTGAATTTGGATATTATTGATGCTGGCATCTTCTACCACAAACTTCATACGAAGAAGTGCGTCCCAAAGATATTTGAAATGAATATTTCCAATCTCTAGACTGTTATGTGATGGTTTTTCAACATTGGTTACTTGAAGATTATTTAGATGAAAATCTCCTCGAAGAAAACTCGTGCGTACAGATCCCACATTGACTTCAGCTCCATTGGCCATCGTCGCGACATACTCAATTCCCTTTTTCATATGCAGATCGAAATACAGACTAAAATAGCCAAATGTAACTCCAGAAAGAATCGCCACAGGAATAATGGCCTCAGAACGAATGGGACCTTTTGCTTTTACTTTTTTTGGTTCAGAAGTAGTTGTTGTTGTATTTTCAGTTGTCATGTCCTACTCCTAATTCCACTTATATTGATCATATTTGTAATACCACTGATAAAAACTCGTCGCTTTAATTAACTTCCAAAGCTTAGTTTTTTCAAAGCGAGCCACAATCACTTCGCGATATTTAACAATGAACTGTTGAGATAAAAGAAAAATGAATGGTGATAAAACAAAAGTTACAACAGCTGAGCCCATGACGATGGAATTATTAAAACGTGTATATGGAACAATGGGCATATTATAAAGCGTTGTAAAAACACTTTGAAGAGCAGGCATCGAAAGTACACTTTGCCCAACTGAATCAAAAACTGGATCCATCAGATAGGCGATAAATTTGACAAAAAAGGCAACCACAAAAGCAGCTCCAATTTGAATGCGAAAAATAAAGAGCAATAGAAAAACCAACAGGCAATGTAGCGAGAGAACTGGAGTCATCCCTAAAATAAATCCGCAAGTCATACCAAGTGCTAAGGAAATATTTCCTGTATCTGAATTTAAAAGTTTTATGAAAGCAAAAATCTGCTTTAACAACAAGCCCATAGTGACTCCTCAAATTTATATAATGACGGTTTATTTTAATGAAGGAAAAAGTACTTTGACTAGAGTAATTAACTTGCTAGCATTATGGACATGAAAATAATTGTTCAATTTTTAGCATTGTGTTTATTTTTCTGTTCCCCACTTGCTGCAGAAGAGGAAATAACTCCCTGCGCACTAATAAATGGTTTGCCTTTTGCTCAATCAGTAAACCGCTTACCCATAAAAGATAAAGCAAAACATTGCACCGTTATGTGTTTTGTTACTCATCAGTGTTCTCAATATTCGGCCAGAGCCCTTGGCTTAACAAAAGAGCTCATTGATCTTCTGGGTCCAGGAAATGCAGAAAGAGCGGATTTAGAAGCCAATGAATATGGAATTCAAGTTGCGCTGGCAAATCCAGAAATTACAAAAGAAATGTGCCTGGAAATTTGCACTGAACATTATCCACATCCTTTTCTAGACTATGTATCCGCTGACACCAAAGAATAATAAATGATGACTTTCTCCCTGACTAAAAATGATTGGCACAAAAGTATTTTTTTATTTTTCAGTGCTCTTCTCTCTTTTATCATTGCATATGAATTAGATATCCATCATGCTTACTGGGCCAGCATGCCAGTTTGGGTCGTCACTCAACCGAGTCGAGAGTTATTAGTGGGAAGAGGAATTTATCGCTTACTTGGCACCGCTATTGGCGGAGTCTTGGGTTTCGCTATAGTCACAGCTCCTCTTGAACCGATTTCTAAATTTGTACTTTTAAGCATTAG
>JAKLJM010000341.1 GCA_023151145.1 Bacteriovoracaceae bacterium
AAAAATGATTTTCCTTCATTAGAAGGGAGCGATAAATTTTTCGAGAAAAGATCTTCCCATTTTTTTTGAGCACTAACTTTTTCTAGCATTTTTTTAAAAATCGGCAAAAGAAATAAACTTTCTTTCCCAGAGTTTAATTCGAATTTTCGAACCACTCCTGTTTTAAAACCGGCCAGCTTCACGTTTCTCATATTGAGAAATTCTGCCCCTAACCTAGTCCCATCGTTATCGTTAATAAAAAGAGGTAAAAAAACGTAATTTGGGTGATGAATAGGAAGAGGAATAACGTGATGTTGGAAATGAAAATCCTTCCACACACTAGAATCCTCATATTCTATAAGATCTTCTTTACTTAAACGAAACTCACCGCCATTCAAAATCTCTTTAGAAGGGGCTTTAAAAGTTAAAAATCTCGTGCTTACTCCATCTGTTAGAGAAAGGGTATAGATATGATAGGGGGCAATGACCACCAAAGTAATCGCCACTAATAAGAGCGCCAAAATAATCAAATTCATGAAAATCTTCTGTATCATAACCCCCTTATCGGAAAGTTATTTCAGACATTTACAGATTTCTGACTAAAAAGATTTAATTTTTCTTTTAAATCTACCGATGAGTTGTCTGAGAACCTTTAAAAAGGCCAATTTATGAAAAACAAAATGAATAAAAATTTTATACCCGCTATGCTTTTGTGCATGTTCGTCTTCACCTCTTGTGACTCTCCAAGGGATCGCAGAGCTAATTTAACGAACACATCACTTTCAAACTCCTATTCTAATGGAGTTAATTACAATAACGATCGCACCAATACCGGAAGCACAACTGATACAACGGGATCAAACACGACGACAAATTCGAGTTTACCAAGTGATGCTCAACACTGTAGTTTTTCGACTGATGGTCAAAATAATTATGCTCAACAAGGCACTCATATAACAGCGTTTAATGTGTGTAAGTCTTCGACTGATGCCAATACCTTTTATGTACAGATCAAAGACCCAAATAGTAATTCGCTAGGACTTTCTAGTGTTAATATTTGTTTAATCCCTATGACCTCAAGTAACGGAAGCTCTATTCACGTTGGTAACCCACAATGTGGTGTGTTTACAGACTCTAAGACTGTGCGGAAAATTACATTTTATAAATCTTCACAATACTCATCTGCAACAATTAATAGTGTTATGATTTTTAAAGACTTGAAATATTTTTATCCAGGCTTTGGTGTGAGCTACGCCATCAATACATTACAAGCTTATTCAACATGTATGAGTTATTTAAACCTTTATAACAATCCATACTATTGTCAGGCGTTTAAATCTGCCGGTTACTACTCAATGTTTAATCAATAAAAAAGGCCCCTCTAAGAGGGGACTTTTTGTTATAACTGATACTGATAACTAATTAACAAGCCACCATTACTATTATCACTTTCGGCCTTCCCGCTTGAGCTGGTTGTCGTTTTTGGACCAGCGTCGAATGAGAAACCAAAATTAAGCGATTTTGTGTCACTTATATAATAACGAGGAGAAACCTCAACTTGATAACCAAAACTTGATTCCGCTCCAATTAAACCCACATCACGACTAAAAGCAAAGTAAGGAAGGACCTTTACATAAAGACTAAGTCTTCTCGTTAAATCAAAAAGAAAATCTCCTCCTACGCCAAGTTCCGTCATTCCCATTCTTACCATAGAGTAATTGGCCGGAGATCCCCCATTATGAACAGGGAATAAATCTTGTTTGACTCCAAAATGTAGGAGTAAATTTGATTTACGCGACAATGAATACTGAGCTCCTGTATAAATGTCAAAAGCACTATGATCACCCTGAGCTAAACGAGATTCTTCACTAAAATCAAATTTTTTAAAATTTAACCCCAAGATCGGACGAAAGCGCATACTCGAACGCATGGCCCATTTAAAGCGAAACTCACTGTATGATTCTGAATCTCTCTCCATTTCATCGGCCGTTCCCATATTTACTTTACGAGACATTCCACCTAACAAAAGTCCGAACTGTAACTCATCTTTTATAAATTTATTTTCTAATTTAAAAGGTTCTTCTGCTTCTACCCCGATAACAACTTCTTTGTTGATGGACTCTTTATTTAAATCTTCTTTTAAAGAAATAAGGGCCGGATCTTGCAGAGTTTCAGTGACGACAAAACCTTTTACGCTATCAAGTTTTAAACCTTTTGGAGCTACGTATTGGCCAGTCTCTTTATCAACAGCACCGATATTTTCTGAAACATAAACTTTGTTACGTTGATCGAAATTGGCATTTTTATCGGGAGCGACGTATAGTCCTGATTCAAAATCAACCACACCTCCGGCCTTAGGAGCAAACTCACCTGTCTTAGGATCAAAATATCCTTCAGGTGGCGCTTTAGAGTCGACCATCAGTTTTCCAACATTAGTAGAAGCTACTAAGATTGATTTCGGCGTTAAATTTTCTAATTTTTTTTCGTTTAAAGTTTCATTTTTCAACAATAATTCAAATTGTACGGGATTGATTTTAACGGGAACTGTCGTTTTAGTAAGCGAATCACTTGAACCAGAATACTGGCCAGCTTGAACCAGGACTGCTTCTTCTGTCGCTAAAATTTTGTCCAAATGGTTTAGTTGAAGAGTCGAATCTACGGGAAGATTTCCAACCTCTATCTTGTTGGTTGCTTCATTTCTCTCTACTATTTTTTCTTCTTCAGCTTTTTCTAAGACATCAAGTTTTTTGCGATTGAGTTCATCAATCTTCACCATCGCCACTTCACCTTCTAGAGTCACAAGAGAAGTCAGTTTATTGTCTGGGTTGTAAGTCGCTTGAAAATCAGTCCCCCGAACACCAAGAGCAGCACTTCTCGTTTTAATAAAAAACTTATTCTCACCTTCGCCCTCAGCGTCCTTAGTGACTTTTGTTCGTACTTTACCTTTTAAAAGTGAAATTAAGCTGACTTCATTTTTAGTCATTTCAACTAAAACAACTTTTGATGATGAACCAATATTCATAATGGATCCATCATTAAACTTTATGCGTACAAA
>JAKLJM010000342.1 GCA_023151145.1 Bacteriovoracaceae bacterium
CTGTGAGGCTTCTCGTAACCTGTTACAGCACCTTGCATTTTAATACCAAAAAGTTCTTTTTTGAGCTCTAGAACTTTTTTATCGATTTCTTTTACATTTAATGTCTTTAATTCACTATACTTAGCCATATTCCAACCTTATCTTTATGACATTGCCTCAAAAAATAGTTTTGCACTTATAAAACGTTTTACGCGTTTTGCAAAGTTTCTTTTTTAACAATTTTCGTTTTTACAGGAAGCTTATGTCTTGCTAACTCTAAAGCTTCTTTACTTACTGATTCTTCTAATCCAGCAACTTCGAATAAAATTCTTCCTGGACGTACTACAGCTACCCATGATTCTGGAGAACCTTTACCGCCACCCATACGTACTTCTGCCGGCTTACGCGTCAAAGACTTATCTGGGAATATTTTAATCCAAACGTTACCGCCTCTTTTCATCTTTCTTGAGATTGCAATACGGGCAGCTTCAATTTGTCTATTTGTGATATAACCACAAGCAGTTGCTTGTAATCCATATTCACCGAAAACAAGAGTATTCCCTCTTAGGGCTTTACCCTTCATTCTTCCTTTATGTTGCTTTCTAAATCTTACTCTTTTAGGACTTAACATAGTAACCTACCTATTATTTATAAATTTCACCTTTATAGACCCATACTTTTACACCGATAATACCGTAAGTAGTAGCGGCTTCTGCTGTATTGTAATCAATATCAGCTCTTAAAGTATGTAGAGGAACTTTTCTTTCAGCATACCCTTCAGTTCTAGCCATCTCAGCACCACCGAGACGACCTGAAGTCCTAACCTTAATCCCTTTAACACCTGCTCTGAAAGCAGCTTGCATAACTTTTTTCATTGCTCTTCTGAAAGCAACACGTTTCTCTAACTGTTGAGCAATGTTTTCAGCAATAAGTTTTGCGTCTGCATCTGGTCTTTTTACTTCTGCGATATTGAAAATAAGAGTACCAGAAGTCATCTTTTTAAGATCATTTCTGATTTTTTCAATTCCAGCACCTTTTTTACCAATTGCGATTCCTGGCTTTGCTGTATTTACTGTAACTTTTACTTGGTCAGAAGTTCTAGAGATTTCGATTGAAGAAACCGCTGCAGACTTCATATTCTTTTCAATATAGTTACGCATTTTAATATCTTCATGAAGAAGTTCAGCATATCTATCTTTTGCATACCAAGATGAATGCCAACCCTTGATGTAACCTAATCTAAAACCATATGGATGTACTTTTTGTCCCATTTTATTTTCCTTATTAAGCTTCTTTTAATTCAAGTGTTACGTGACTTGTTCTTTTTCTAATCTTATAAGCACGCCCTTGTGCACGTGGCATGATTCTCTTAAGCATTGGCCCTTCATTTGTATAAAGAGTGCCAACAACTAGATTGTCGATGTCATACTTATTAGACTCAGAAGCAATCGCCAAACCACTATTGATTAGTTTAGTTAAAACAATTGCAATTTCTTTCTTCTCAGAAAATCTTAAGATTTTTAGAGCTTCAGAAGCTTTTTTGTTTCTGATTAGATCACAAACTTGTCTAACCTTTCTTGGAGCAATTCCCACATTGTTATTATGAACTTTTATAGCCATACCGCATCTCCCTACTTCTTAGCTTTCTTGTCTGCGCCATGACCATGAAATGTTCTAGTCAGTGCGAATTCACCAAGTTTATGCCCAATCATGTTATCTGTAACATAAACTGGGATAAATTTCTTACCATTATGAACGGCAAAAGTTAATCCAATAAATTCAGGAAGAACAGTAGATCTTCTTGACCATGTTTTAATAACTTTACCAGCCTTATTTTGCTCACCCTGAAGAGCCATTACTTTTTTAAGTAAATGTGTGTCTACAAAAGGTCCTTTTTTTAATGAACGAGCCATATTTAACCCCTACCTACTTTCTTCTCTTAACGATAAACTTCGTTGTTCTCTTATTCTTTCTTGTTTTGAATCCTCTAGTTGGCTGACCCCACGGAGATACCGGATGTCTACCACCAGAAGTTCTACCCTCACCACCACCTAGTGGGTGATCGACAGGGTTCATTGAAACACCACGTACAGAAGGTCTGATACCAAGTTTTCTTGAAATACCAGCTTTACCTAAATTGCGTTTCTCATGATCAAGATTACCAACTTGTCCGATAGAAGCTTTGCAGTTTGCTTTTACTTTTCTTAATTCACCAGAAGGCATTCTTAATAAAACAGAGTCGCCTTCTTTTGCCATAACTTGAACATAAGCTCCGGCCGAACGAGCAATTTGTCCGCCAGCACCTGGGCTTAATTCAACGTTATGAACTAATGTACCTATTGGAATCTCGCTAAGAGGCTTAGCGTTTCCTACTTTAATATCTGCTGTAGCAGATGAAATTACTACGTCACCAACTTGTAATCCCACTGGAGCCAAGATAAATGCTTTTTCACCATCTTTGTAAGCCACAAGAGCTAAGTTACATGTTCTGTTTGGATCGTAACAAATAGCTTGTACAGTTGCAGGAATTTCAACTTTATTTCTTTTAAAGTCTACTACTCTGTACTTTTGCTTTACTCCACCACCATGATGTCTAGTGGTGATACGGCCTAAATTGTTTCTTCCCGCTTTTGATTTCTTAGTAGCTAAAAGATTTTTTGAAATCTTTACGTCCTTTGTAAGGTCCGCACTACTCAACACCTGCATCCTTCTTAGGGATGGTGTTGTCGGTTTAAATCTTTTGATTCCCATAATTAATCCCTATTATTAAAAATTATTAAACACCCTTAAAGAACTCAATCTTCTGACCTTTAGCCAACTCAACTAAAGCTTTCTTATAAGAAGGAGTTTTTCTAACTGATTTCGCTGTTCTTTTTACTTTTCCAGAAACTACAGCTGTTCTAACTGCAACTACTTTTACTCCGTAAAACAACTCAATCGCTTGCTTAATTTGATTTTTATTAGCTTTTGGCTGCACTAAAAAACCGTAACGGTTGAACTGTTCAGTTCCCAATGATGTTTTTTCTGTGATTAGCGGTCTAATAATTACTGTAC
>JAKLJM010000343.1 GCA_023151145.1 Bacteriovoracaceae bacterium
ACTTAAAACATTAAGACATGGTAAAGACTATTATGCTGGAGCCATTTTTGTTAACAACGCTTCAGGAATTAAATCTATTAAAGATTTAAATGGTAAAAAGTTCGCTTTCACTGACGCTTCTTCTACTTCAGGTTATTTATTTCCTCTTAAAATCATGAACGATAGCAAAGTTAAATTAGGCAACACGACTTTTGCTGTTAAACACGACAACGTAATCACCATGGTTTACCAAGGCCAAGTTGATGCTGGTGCAGCGTTTTTCTCTGATGCTTTTGATGGAAAAATTAAAGACGCAAGAGAAAGAGTTCTTACTCAATTTCCAGACGTAGAAAAGAAAGTATCTATTTTAAAAGTAACTGATAAAATTCCTAACGATCCATTTGTTTTCAGAAAAGGTTTCCCAAAAGATCTTGAAAAGAAATTTATTGATGGTCTTTTAAAGTACTTATCAACTGAATCAGGTAAAGCTGCATTCAAAAATATCTATGCTGTTGATGGTGTCGTTCCAGCTACAGACAAAGACTACGATGAATTACGTAAAGTTATTAAGTCTACAAATACAGACGTTGGTTCTTTAATTAAATAATTTAGACTAGAGAGTGATATGTTAGAAATTAAAAATCTTAATAAAGTATACCCAAATGGGCTTCATGCATTGAAGAATGTTTCTTTCAATGTCCCACAAGGGGAATTCCTAGTAGTTATTGGTTTATCAGGTTCAGGTAAATCAACAATGCTTAGATGTGTAAACCGTCTTCACGATGTTTCAGGTGGAGAAATTCTCTTTAATGGAGTTGATACAACAAAGTTAAAAGGAAAAGCTCTTCGCGAAATGCGTGCCAATATTGGAATGATTTTCCAGCACTTTAATTTAATTCCAAGAAAAACAGTTCTTCAAAACGTTTTATCTGGGAATCTATCTCGTACTGGAATCTTTAAATCAATCTTAGGAATGTATACGAAGGAAGATAAAGAGCGTGCGATGAAGTATATTGAAATCGTCGGTCTAAAAGGAAAAGAAAAAAATCGTGCAGACGCACTTTCAGGTGGGCAACAGCAACGTGTGGCCATCGCAAGAGCGCTTATGCAAAATCCAAAAATCCTTTTAGCAGACGAACCAGTGGCTTCATTAGATCCAGCTACCTCTCACTCTGTTATGCAATATTTGAAAAAAGTTAATGAAGAGTTAGGAGTGACGGTTATCTGTAACCTTCACTTCCTCTCTCTTGTTCGCCAATATGCTCATAGAGTAGTTGCACTTAAAGGTGGAGTTCTCATTTATGAAGGAAAGCCTTCAGAAATTAATGAACAATGGTTTAAAACGATTTATGGCGAAGATGCCGTAGAAGTGACAATCAACTAAGTAAGGACCCCTAAAGGAATTATTATGAGCGGACAAAACTATAAAGCACCTGAACATATCGCAATTACATATACAAAGTCATTTGTGCTAGATGTATTAACATGGGCCTATATCGCCCTTGTTTCATATAAAATCATTTGGCAAAAAATTGTACTCAAAGAAAGATACCCAGATTTTTTCTGGTCTCAACCTCTATATTCATTTTATATTGGTTTGGCCCTCGCTTTCATTTTGATTTTCACGAACTTTTCATTAGGAAAGGGATTATTTGGAATCATTAAAACGAAAGATGATGAAGTAGCGACGAAAAAACCGTTCGCTTATATTGGATATCTAGTAATTCTTTTAACGTTCATCACAAGCTACTATGTTTCACAAATCTCTTTAAAAGAATTCTTCTCACCACAAGGACTTGAAGGAGCACAAAGAATATTCACAGCTCTTTTTAACCCGAACTGGGCAATCTTCGAAGAAGGATTATTTGCAGCAGTAGAAACAATTTATATGGCGTTTATCGCAACGGCAGTGGCCATTCCAGTTGCCTTTGTCTTAGGATTTTTTGCCGCTAGAAACTTAATGAATGGTAACAAAGTGACGTTTACCATTTATAACCTTTTAAGAGCATGTTTTAATATTTCTCGCTCGATCGAACCTTTGGTTTGGGCGATTATCTTCTCGGTATGGGTTGGTATCGGACCTTTCGCTGGTATGCTTGCTCTTTTCATTCACTCAGTAGCTTCGCTAACAAAACAATATTCAGAACAAATTGAATCAATTGATGATGGACCAATTGAAGCCATTACGGCCACTGGTGCTCATCCCATTCAAATTGTTTGGTACGGTGTTGTTCCGCAAATTGTACTTCCTTATTTGTCGTACACTATTTATCGCTGGGACATTTACGTACGTATGGCCACAATCATCGGTCTCGTTGGTGGTGGTGGTATCGGAAACTTACTAATGCAATACCAAGGTCAAGCACGTTGGAATGAAGTTGGTATGCTCGTTATTATTATTGCAGCCATTGTTTGGGCAATGGACTGGGCTTCTTCAAGAATCAGAGAAGCGATTAAATAAATTTCAGGAAAGTTATGAAAAAAATTCTCATCGCCTTTTCCTTAGCACTACAAATTTTATTAATTAACCAATTAAGAGCTGAAGAAACTTCAGCTCTTCTCTTGGCCTGTAATAATTTAAATCAACCAGATCTAAAAGAACTTACTGTTATTCGCAAAAGCCCAACAGAAGATATCTTGTATCTTTATCTATATGATTCAAATGGACGTCTAAACATTCAACGTCATCTTCAACGCGAAGAAGACGGATGGTATGTCTATATTTACTACCGCAACAAAGTCCTTACTCGTCGTGCAGATTGCATGGAAATGGTAAGTGATCTTTAAAATCGACAATTCCAAAAGAGTGAACAATGGGCCTAATGTACTTAATGCCAACTGAAGAAAATGAGAGTGAACGGATCCTCATCGATTTAGAAAAGAAAAAAGTGACCTTAAAATCTTATGGACTACCTTGGGTTTTTTGGGGCTATCTTGGTGCTGTTTTAGTAGTGATTTTTGCCATGTATTTGGCCATTTCTGGTCCTATTGAAAAATTACGTGCAGGTGAAGATCAAATTAATCTTATTTTAAGTTATATTGTTGAAGGAAGTCTCATCCTGACTCCCATTGTTCTTTTAGGCTTCTTTTTTTATGAAAAAATCCTAGAGAAAAATGGCAACTCAATCACTATTTATCATCGAGTTTTTTTTCTTCCACTTTATAAAAAAACCTTTCAACTTGAATCTAATGACCACTTGAGCGTGAATCACTTTATGGATTCACCCAATATCGCGAAACTTCAAAACAGACCAGAACTTAAAGGATTTGAGAACAAAGGCTATTTTGAACTTCACGCTTTAGTGAATGGTAAATTGATACTTATCGATAGACATTCGCGAAAAGCCGACTTAATAAAAATAAAAGAACTTCTTTCAAGAGTATAAAAAAGCCACCAAACGGTGGCTTTTTTTATTTTTTAGACTTATCTCTAAAGGATTTAAAATCACCTTTCGTACTGGTGTTATTTTCCTCCGAAGAGTATTTCACACCTGAATCTTCACGATTCTCTTCTCTACCAGCGTCTTTGGGTTTTACAGGACGAGGCTTTTGATCACTAAATTTTTGATCATTACGTTTTTTATCATAACGATCGTCTTTATTAAATTTACGTTCACCTTTAGTGTCGCTGTTAACCATATTCTCAAGACCATCTGTCGAAAACAATTTAGGGCGACGATTTCCATCTAAACGCTTTGGCTTTGCTGCTGCTGGCACTTCACCATCATTAGGCTTTTCCCAATGTTTTTGCCAAGTAGCTTGGTCTTTATTTTTTTCTTCACGTTTTTGGAAACGCTCTTCTTTTATCTCTTGAACTTCTTCTGGTTTTCTTACTTTAGTTTGAAGTTTTTTCTTTTGAAAAGAAGTGGCCTTATTTTTCATACGCACTTCATCAGAATCTTTATCGTGTGCTGAAATATCGATTGTCACATCTCCAGTTAAGCAAGTTTGACAAGCAAGACGCTCTTTAGTGATATGAAAAACGTTTCCTAAAAGTTTTAATTCATTAAAAGGAGCAGGAGATAAATTATCAACTCCCGACACAACTTTAATAACACAATCTGAGCACGTAGCGTGTCCACCACATGATGATTTTAGATAGATTCCCTTTTCGCGGCAGGCTTGAAGAATGTTTTTGTTTTCTTCAATCTCTATCACCTCTCCACTAGGGCGCAAGGTGAGTTTTCTCATAACATTTCCCTTCGTCTATATATGACGATTTAATTTATCTTGGATTTTCTCTGCTATTGAACTCTTCAGTGGTTTCAATAAAAATGATAAATCCAAATTCGCTTCACAATGTGCTTCTTTAAAAATCAAAGTTAAGGTGAACCCTGAACCTTCAGCTTTTACACACCTTTTAACTTCGTCATAGTTCACACTTACTTTTACTGAAAACTTATCTAGAAATTCAGGAGTAATATAAGCTTTAACTATCTTAAAAGCTTCATCAGCATTGGTAGCTTTATTATAGTTTACTTTAAAATCCATTTTTCAAAATTCCTTATTTGAACACTTAATTTTTTCCGGTAGAGCCAAATCCCCCGGTCCCTCTGGCAGTATCTGAAAGATCTCCATCAAATTCAAAATAATGAGCTTGAGTCACAGGAGCGATCACTAATTGTGCGATTCGATCTCCATGCTTGATCACTTCGTCATTTTTACCTAAGTTTCCAAGTATCACTTTCACTTCGCCACGGTAATCTGAATCAATGGTACCAGGGCTATTTAAAACCATTAGCCCTGTCTTAAATGAAAGCCCTGAACGAGGACGAACCTGAACTTCAAATCCAAAGGGAATTTCCATTGAAAGACCAGTGGGAACGAGTACTCGCTCCCCTGGCTTAATGATTAATTCCGTTTTATTTTCAAGACTAGCTCGCACATCTGCTCCCGCTGCCCCTTTTGTTTCATAAGTAGGCAGCGAAAAGCTTTGATCGTAGTGAGAAAGTTTTTTAACTTTTACTTCAACCATAAATCTTGCCTCTTAAGCTTTCACTTTTTTTGGAAGAGAAGCTACAGCTTTAGCTGAAAGTTTTAATCTTCCCATTTTATCAACTTCTAGAATTTTTACTTTAAAACGATCACCTTCTGAGATGAATTCATTTACATCTGTCACACGTTCATCTGAAATTTCAGAAACGTGAACAAGTCCTGATACACCTTGAGCGATATCTACGAATGCTCCATATTCTTTAATAGAAACGGCCACAACTTCATAAACAGCTCCAACTTCTGGACCGTTAATTTGAAGATTGATGAGGTTTGAACACTGATCTAAAATTTCAGTATCAGTTCCTAAAATCTTAACCATTCCCTCTTCTGTAATTTCAATAGTTACTTTGAAATCTTCTTGAAGTCTTTTAATGTTTTTCCCACCAGGTCCAATTAATGCTCCAATTTTATCCGTTGGAATCATTAACGATACAATAGTTGGAACACCTGCTTTAAAGCTTGGTCTATGAGTAGAAATCGTTTTGGCCATTTCTCCGAGGATATGCATTCTTCCTTTATTTGCATCAGCAATGGCATCTTCAACGATTTTACGTGTGATACCTGTGATTTTAATATCCATTTGAATAGCAGTAATCCCTTCTGTGGTCCCTGCAACTTTAAAGTC
>JAKLJM010000344.1 GCA_023151145.1 Bacteriovoracaceae bacterium
GTCAGATATTGATTGTGGATGAAAACACTCACTCAATCAATTGATTTTCTTTGATTGTTGATTGATTAAGTTTAAATGTAAGCAAATGTAAGTTATGAATTGTGCGAGCTTCCGAGATTAATTAATTCCATGACATATTGACCCTTTTCCTTCAAGCTTAGGAGTTATGAAATTCATTTTAATGCTTATTATTAGTTTTATATCTATCGTGGTGCGTCCACTACTCACGTTGGCCTTTCAGATTTTTAATTTCATTCCATTTATAAAGAATCGATTGTTGTTTGAGCGTAAAAATTTAAGCGATGAATCTAGGCCTTATCGCAGTAAATTCGATGATGATGTTGTTGGTAATTTTGCGGCGGCTTTTTTTGTATCTTCAGAAGGAGAGTTTGAGCAGGTTTTACCACTCATTCAAGAACTTATAAGTGAGAAAAAAAAATGCGAAATCATCTTTACTTCGCCTTCGGTTGAAAAAAAGGTTCTTGGTTTTTATCGTGAAAACGCTCTGCATGTCAGTTATTTACGATTGCCTTTAATGTCGTTTTGGCCATTTCCTTTTTTGGGTTTTCAATCTATTTGGTTTTGGGTGAAATCCCCCAAAGTTGTTTTTTGTCGCTATGATTTTTTTCCCGAGCTATTGATGTTTTATCTTTTTAAGAAAAAGCTCATTTTAGTTTCAGTTACTTTCAAAAATAAAAATGTCCACTGGGGGCGAAAAGTTTTCTATCGAGGCTTCTTTGAATTGTTTGAACAATTAATCTTTGCCAGCGAAACAGATGCACAACTTTTTAAAGAATTGTCTATCCAACTAGGGAAAGAAAATGATTGGTTGGGAATTTCAACAAAGGTTTTTGATTTTAGAGTTGAAAGAATTTTAAAGAGAATTGAAAACAAAGAAGTTACTTTATTTGAAAAGGCAAATCTAAAAGATATTTGTCAAAAGATATCACAACTTCCAAGTCATAAAAAAATGATCATTGGATCTTTTTGGATGAGCGATAGTGAAGCCCTTTTTCACCCGGCCCTACTCGAATTGATGAAAAATGAAAAACTTCAAATTTTTTTATTTCCACATAAATTAAAAGATAATGACTTAAGAGAACAGTTAATGGAGTTTCTTCGTAATCGCGGACAAGTTTCATTGGTGACGGTGGCAAGTCTAGAGGAGCTTAGTCGATTAGAGTTGAGTTCGGAAGCTAAGATCTATTATATCGATATTGGTGGAATTTTAGTTGAGATGTATAGTTACTTTAAATTGAGTTATGTCGGTGGGGGCTTTGAACGATCAATTCACTCGGTTTTAGAGCCTTATATGGCAGGTAATTTTGTCTTAACCGGACCTAAAACTCATCGTTCAACTGAGTGGGAACTAATTAATGGAGAGCCTACTTTTCCTGGAGGCTTAGATGTTTTGGGGCATGTAGAAGTTTTGAGTTTTCTGAATTCAGTTATTCAAAATGGAGCAGTTGAAGTTTCATCTTCCAAAAATTACCAACGTCTCTTAAAATGGAATCAACAAGAAATTGAGGCAATAACTCGTCAGGTTTTTTAATTTGTCTTAAACTCATTTCATTAAGGATAGGCCGTGTTATCTAAAAATATTGATCATGCAGTGGTAGGCCATAATTATTTTGCTTATCTTTTCTCCAAAATTTTATTGGATCGAAAACAATCGGTTATGCTTTTAGATGACGAACGATATAATTATGGAGATTTCTACACCGAAACATTGACTGTTCTTGATATTGAATTACTGAAAAAATTAGGTAAGAACTATAACTTCAATGGCTTTACTGATATCGATAATTATCTCACGACCAAAGATCATTTTTTTTATCTTGGAAAATCGCGTATTTTATTAGGTGGAAAACCTTCAGAAAATTATCATGAGCTCGCTCGTAAATTTCCTAGTTTTTTTATTAAGTTGTCGAATGAAGAATATGAATTGTTTAATGAACATTTTATGCTTTATATAGCGGAGTGTATTGAGCAATCTTTTGATGGTAAAAAGTGGAATAGTAAAAAACCCTTTCACTACCCAAACGCCAACGTTTTTGTCGCGTCTTTTGAAAAGTTCTATCAAACACTTGTGAGCAATGACTTACCTGTTTATGAGAAAAATTATCTCTATACCTTAGTGAATATGACTCGTGGTTTTTATCAGGGAGTGCTATCTAGTCGCGGAACAAAGGCAGAGCTTTTTCATGGTTTTATTTGTTTAATGTCTCCTTTATATAAACTTGACCATGAGGCGCTTAAAAACCAATTAAAAGATGAATATATTCACAGTGGTGGAGAGTTTAAAAAACTGCAATTAAATGAGTTAAAGTTTCAATCGGGGTCCTTGCAAAGTTTTAAATTAGAATCTTTTGAAGGACATATTAAAGCAAAAAAAATGAGTTTCTTAGGTGGAGCGACCAGAGATCTTCCATTAGATGTGAATTATCGTGGAAAAATTTATAGTTGCTTAGAAGGAAAATTAATTTTTAAACATCACGGTGCTGAAAAGTACCTCACTCATTTTCAAAATCATAACATTTTATTTTCTTCTACCCATAAAGTAGGCACTGATCGCCCGATGTGGTTTGGGCGATTTGATGGTCATCATTTCAAGATATCATTTATTGTTGCTCAAAAATCTGGCTCGAAAGAAAGTTTTTTTCATGAAGAGTTAACTAAGCTAATCAATGACGATTTTAAATTTGTTTTCCCCGAATTTCAGGGAACATTAGAAATAGAAGATTTGAAGTTTAGTTTTGATCAATTAATTGAAGAGCGTAGGTTTGATTTTTCTGAAAAAAATATCTCTCTAATCCCCGCTCATTTGGTTCGCTTTTTTAGAAGGGAGCGACCTGATTTTTTAGATCCCCTAAAGAATGTGTATTATCACGGCCCACTAACCAATGAACGATTAGGAACTTTTTCTTCCCTCTTGGTTTTAAGGGAACTTGGCCCTAAAATTTAATAAGTATGAGTAAAATTTTAAAA
>JAKLJM010000345.1 GCA_023151145.1 Bacteriovoracaceae bacterium
AAAGGAAGAATCATGAATATTACGGCAAAAACAAATGTTAAAAAATCTAGTGGGAAATTCGAGAAATATTCACCTGATAAGATTAAAAAATCATTAGAAAAGTCCGGATTGAAAGCAGATGAATTACTAAATGTTCAAAGAGAACTGGAAGCAAAACTAACTGAACAAGAAACATCAACTAATGAAATTTTTGATAAAGCAAAAGAGCTAATATTTAAAAAATCACATTTTTTTGCAGGTATTCGTTATTCCCTAAAGAATGCTATTTTGTTACTTGGGCCTAATGGATTTGTTTTTGAACAATTTCTCTCGAAAGCTCTAAGTAGAGAAGGTTATCAGACAAAGACAAATATTATACTTCAAGGAAAATGTATTCAACATGAAATAGATATTTCTGCAGACAAAAATGATTATAAAATGTTAATCGAATCCAAATTTCACAATGATCAAGAAATTAAAAATGACTTAAAAACAGTCTTATACGTTAAAGCTAGAATGGATGATTTAAAAAGTAGAACTGAAAATAATTTTGATGATTTTTTCTTAGTAAGTAATACTGCATTTTCAAAAGATGCCATTACATTTGCAGAATGTTCAAATCTAAAATTACTCGGATACAATTATCCCTTAATAAAAAATCTGTATCAGCTAATTGAAGATGGCCATCATTATCCAATAACAAGTTTACCCTGGCTAAAGAAATCAGATTTAAAAATATTTTTTGAAAAAAATATCCTTACTCTTCATGAGTTATATGCACATATCGATCTCTTAGTGGAGTTAAATTACTCTCGAGAATTACAAGTAGAATTTGCGACAAATTATGAATGCCACTTTAATAATTGCAACAAATTATCTTTATAGGACAGTGATGAAATTAACATTTATTGGAGCTACTCAGACTGTAACAGGATCAAAAACATTAATTGAGATAAATAAAAGAAATTTCTTAAAATTTTTAGACACACATATTGATGGCATCATCTTAACACATGCACACCTAGATCACTCTGGACTTTTACCATACCTCTATAAAAACGGATTTCGTGGCCCTATTTACTGCACTAAAGAAACGGCCAAATTAACCAGAATTATTTTGGAAGACAGTGCGGAGCTATTAAAAAACGAAGTGCCATCAAATTCAACGACTCTCTATTCTCCTGAAGACGCCCAAAATGTCATCAGTTTGTTTCGCCCAGTGAAATACAATGAAAGTTTTGAAGACGGAAAAGTCATCATAGAATTTTTTAAAGCATCACATATTTTAGGTGCAGCTTTTGTAAGATTAACTGCTGACAATACTTCAATTGTTTTTTCGGGTGATCTTGGCCGATTTGATGATCTTTACTTAGGTTCGCCTGAAAAACTTGTTCAAACTGACTATCTTGTTCTCGAATCAACATATGGTTCTAGCATCAGAGAATCAACTGATCACATGAAAGAGTTAAAGACAATCATTGAAAAAACTATTTCGCAAAAAAGTACATTACTCATTTCAAGCTTCGCACTCCATCGTGCTCAGTATCTAACCTACTTAATCAAAAAAATATTTTTCCTCTATCCAGAGCTAAAAATTCCTTTTTTCCTTAACTCTCCCATGATGGAGCAAGTATTTTTCACCTATTTAAAATTTAAAGACACATTCAAAGAACAAACCTTTTTAGATTTCTCGTTAACAGAAGCCTATCAAGAATTAAATTTCCTTGATCATTTTTGGGACATTGAAGAAAGAAATAATTATGAAGGTCCACAAATAATCATCGCCTCAAGCGGAATGCTAACAGGTGGGCGCATATGGAGTCATTTAAAGACTATGGCGTTAAAAGAAAAAAACATTCTTTTCTTGCCAGGATTCCAAGTCGTAAACACTCCAGGCCACAAAATAATTCATGGTGAAAAATTAATTATGAGTCCTGAACAAGAAGCAATAGAAATCAACTGCGAAATTATTCACTCCAGTAGCTTTTCATCACATGCTGATTTTTCTGATTTTCAAACTTGGATGAGCCCAAGGATAAAAACTTTGAAAAAAGTATTTCTTCTTCATGGTGAGGACAAAGCTAAAACTGCACTAAAAAAACAACTTGAATTACAAAGCCTAAATATTATCACTCCCTTAAAGGGTGAAAGTTATACTATTTAAAATGAGGATCTAATGAACCAAAACTTAATGTATCTCCCATGTTTTGCAATGATTATTTTGTCTGCCTTCGTCTTATTACGAATGTTTTTTACTAGAGTACAAGCTATTAAAGACGGCAAAGTCAAAATTTCAAATTTTAGAACATTGAATAATTTAGACAATGCCCCTGAAAAAATGCTTCAAGCTTCGAGAAATTTTACAAATCTTTTTGAAGTTCCAACACTATTTTACGTAGTAGCAGTCTTTACGGTTATCACATTTCAAGTAAACTATTTTACCTTAGCTTTAGCTTGGCTTTACGTCATTTTTAGAATTTTTCACTCTCTCGTTCATCTCACATCAAATAATGTTAAAACACGGATGTTCTTTTATACACTAAGTTGGTTGGCCTTATTTATTCATGCCACATATTTAGCCTACGTGATCGTTTCAACCTAAATCCTAAAACTTATGACGGCCGACTATTTTTTAGGCGGCCGACATTGGTTATGGGTCTAAATTTCAACGTCTTATCTCCTCGTGAGAATGGCATTCTAATTGCTTATCTCTCATCATGAAAATCATTAAGTCATTACTAATTATGGCCCTCACTCTAATATCCCCATTAGTCTTGGCATCCTCGACTAGTCATAAAGAAATATTTATCTTTAAGACCAAAGATAAAAAAACGATTCAAATTGATTTAATTTCTTATCAGAACCATCTAGATGCAAAAGAAGTTAAAATTCAAGCTTCTGGTTTACCTAAATTAAATAAGGATTTTAATCCTACCTTAGGATTTGGCAGAGATACCGATGGCAACAACAAAATCGATGCTTGGTTTTTTTTAACTGAAAATGGCATTAAAACTGTTGTCCTTGAGGGAAAAGATCCAATAGGGAAAGACATACTTGCTGAACTTTTAAAAACACATTATCAAACAAGCGCTACATTATATGCCACTTCAGCGGCTACAAGTATCCTTAGTTATTTATTTCTTTCAGTGAACGAAGCAAAAAAGTCTGAAGAAGCTTATTATCAAAATTGGATTGACCTAGAAGAGTCACAAATATTATTCGATAGAGAGTTATTTCATTCTAGATCTGAAATTATGATGCATTATGAATTACAATCTCTAGGATTTAGTGCCCTAGCAAAAGAAATGGACGATTTTGCTAAAAAATCATTTTGGGGATATGCCTTCGCCGACATTGGTCTATGGATGACTGGCGGAGTTGTCATTAATTGGGGAGCAAAACTTCTAGGAAAAATTGGATTAAGTCTTTCAGAAACTGCCTTTATACAATCAACAAAAGAAACGATGCTGAGTTTTCTTCAAAAACAAAAATCAACAATAGAATCAAAACTCACACAGATTCAACAAAAACTTAATCCAGAAAAAAAGATGAAAACTCATTCTAATGAAAAAGGTAGAGATCATAAGCTAAGTGTTAATTCCCCTTTTCTCAATTGGACAAAGAATTTAGCTGGAGTAATTAAGGCCAGAAAAACTAAAAACCTATTGAAAAAAGCATTAGCAAAAACTGTAAAATGGCCGGTTAAAATCGTCAAAGGTGCAGCTTATGAGTGGAAGTATATTGCGATGAACACCAGCGTACAATTAGGGGCCGAAGCCATGGCCCGATATGATGAGATCTATAATGAAAATCCTGTGACGATGGCCAATAATTTAATAACAAATCCAGAC
>JAKLJM010000004.1 GCA_023151145.1 Bacteriovoracaceae bacterium
AACGATGGTATTTTAAATTTTGAACTCACGCGTGAAATTATTCAAATTAAACCTGTGAAATTTGATCTTATCCAAAACCAATATGCTTATTTGCGATTAGTACAGTTTCAAAAAAAATCTGGTCAATACATGATCGATGCTCTTAAAAAATTGGAAACAGAAGCTAAAAAATTTGGTGGATTAAAAGGAATCGTCATTGATTTGCGCTCAAATCCAGGTGGACTTTTAGATGAAGCAGTAGAAGTTTCATCCATCTTTTTGAAGGAAGGAGTCGTGGTTTCCACTGAAGGACGTGATCCAAAACAAAAAGAAGTACGATATGTGAAAAAAACTGGTTACAAAGAACTGAATTTACCTGTCGTGGTATTAATTAATGGATCGACAGCTTCAGCATCTGAAATCGTTGCAGGTGCTTTGCAAGACCATAAAAGGGCCTTAGTTATGGGGTCTCAATCATTCGGAAAGGGTTCAGTGCAGTCGGTAGCTAAGATTGATGATGAGAAAGGTGTTAAATTAACCATTGCTCAATACATGACTCCCTCAAATAAAAAAATTCAGGCCATTGGAATTAAGCCAGATATTGCCATTGAAGAAACTGAAGGGGCTTGGGTACTAGATAATAGAAAAGAGAGTTCAATCGTTCGAGAGAAAGATCTACGCAATCATTTAACAGCTACAGTTGAAACGGCCGAAGAAAAAGTGGAAAGAGAAGCATTCGAAAAAGCAGATAGAGAAAAGAGAGAGCTTCGCTTAAAAGAACTGAGAGAAGCGAAAAACAAGCTAAAAACAGCTGTAAAAGATCAAAATTCAGAGAATTCTGAAAGTGATGAAGTCAAAGGAACTCCGCAGAATGACTATCAAGTGTTGCAAGCCGTTAATTACTTAAATTCCATTGGAATAATTAAAAATTTAAAACTAGAAAAATAAAATTCACCTAGGCTAAGATAGAGGCATGAATATTGAGCCTCTATCTGTTGGCCGTCTGATCGATGCCATTAAAAGTAAATTAGAATCTAGTTTTCGAGACGTCGTTCTGGAAGGGGAGATCTCTAACCTAAGTTTATCTAGTTCGGGGCATTGGTATCTCACTCTTTCAGATAAAGATGCATCCATCTCTGCAGCAGTTTTTAAAATGGATGCTATGAGAAATCCCATCATGCAAAGACTCAAAGATGGAGACAAAGTTCTCGTCCATGGGGATATCAATGTTTACCCAAAAAGAGGTTCGTTTCAGATCATTATTAAAAAAATACTTCCAAAAGGTGTTGGAGATCTAAAAGAGCAGTACGAAAAATTAAAGAAAAAGCTCGCAGCAGAAGGTCTATTTGATCTGGCCCAAAAAAAGAAAATTCCAGAAATGCCAAAACGAATAGCAGTGATTACAGCCCTTCGAGGGGCAGCTCTGCAAGACTTTCTCAATATCTATCAACGTCGTTCTTTTTGGATGGATATTGTCATCATACCAACTCTGGTTCAAGGGGACGAAGCCCCAAAAGCTCTAAGAAAAAGTTTATTTAATGCTATTAAGTACTCATTAACAGCGCCTGAAAATAAAAAGTTTGATCTTATCTTGATTACTCGAGGTGGTGGTTCAATGGAAGATTTATGGGCATTTAACGATGAGGGACTTGCTTGGGATATTTTTAATTGTCCCATTCCTGTTGTTAGTGCAGTAGGGCACGAGGTGGATTTTTCAATTTGTGATTTTGTCGCAGATTTACGACTAGAAACACCTTCAGCTGCGGCAGAAGTGTTAACCCAAAAACAATCACTCATCGTAAATAAAATGCATGATGTAAAAAGCAAAATTCGAAATGAAATGCGCTATTTTCTACAGCATATTTCTGAAAAAATTGAAAAAAGAAAACCTAAGAATGTTCTTTCTCTTTTAGTGAAAAAATTATCTTTGTTTCAACAAAAACTGAATCGTGCTGATTTATCAAAACGATTTATTGAATTATCTGGTCTGTATGATTATCAAATAGATTTAGAAGATAAATTAAAGAGACTACAATATTGGAAAGAAAGAGCGGTTGTAGATCGCAAAACAAAATTGCATAAAATGGAAAGCTTGCTGGTCGCGTATAATCCTAAAAATGTTCTAGGTCGTGGTTATGCCTATTTAGAAGTGAACAAAAAAGTTGTGTTAGACACCGTGGTATTTGATAGCTTAAGTAGCCAACAAAAAATGACATTACACTTACATGATGGTGAAAGAACCGTCATTAAGGAGTGATGGTGAAATTTTATTGTTCTAAAGAATTTGAGGCCGATCAACAATGGAATCTTTTTTGGCAGTACTCCTTGCAAGAGAGTTGGTCTGTTCACTCCAGTGAAAAAATCAATCAAAGAACAAAAGGAATTTTAGTTTTAACTCCAAATGATTCATTTGATGATGAGTATTTTAAATATAAAAATTTATGGATTCTCGCCGATGAACTAGATGCTCGTTTTTTTTCGTCACAAGAAAGGGATTTGCAAGTTTTTAAGATAGATCCAGAGTCCCGTGAGGAATGGGAAGAGTTTACCTCACTGATGCAAGCGGAAGAAATTCGCGATTTGATTGAAGTAAAGCACAAAAAAACACTGCAAACATTTACTGATTTTAAAGATAATAAAAAAATTGATCAAGCTTTGTTGGATGTTTTTAGTTTTAACTTAAAATTAAAAGACATCGATTTTAATGCAGACGATGAAGAAATTATCGAAGACTTACAAAAAATAAAAAGATCAATCAAAGTATTTGCTGACATTGACTTTATATTGGAAGAAGGTATTTTAACTCTTCCAGAAGAGACTTATGTTTGGAATATTCCAGATTCAAAAATGTTATTGGTCTTTCAAGTAGATAAACATGAGACTTTTATAGCAGTTATACTCGTTTCCTATTTATTAGAATCAATTTTTAAATTTTCTCGCGGTTTTACAACGATTCAATCAGAAGTCCCCATTCTTTTTCAGCATGCTTTACATATCACAGATCCCATTGCCTTAATGACAGATAAGGGGGACTTACTTTATTATAACGATTCTTTTTCTAAGCTTAGTTATCTTCCAAGTGATTGTTTAAATTTACAAAGTGATCAAATTATAGAAATTAATCACCAGTTTTATCGTTTTAAAAGATTTCGTCATTTTCTCGGGGATCTTGTCACATATTACGTCTTTTTTATGCCTGATCAAAAAGAACAAACCATTGGATTAGAAGATAAAAAAGCTCCCGAAGAATTAGGAATTATCTCAAGCTCTCTAGCCCATGAATTAAATAATCCCATTGCAGGAATTATTGCAGCTACGAGTGTTTTAGAATTAGAGGAGTGGGATGAAGATTCCAAACTTTCTATAAAAGATATAAAAGACGGAGCAATTCGTTGTAAGCAGCTAATCGAAATATTTTTAGGGTTTTCAAGACTTTCTCCTCATGTCGGTAAAGTTCAAAATATTGGTGAAATTGAAAAAGCCTTTGATCAGGCCCTACAATTGCTTCGTTTTAGAATGATGGAACGAGAATTTAGAATGGAGTTAAAGAAAACACCAAGTTTGGAAATTTTTCAATCACCAATCAATTCTTCTGTCCTATCAATGATAGTGTATTTAATTTTATCTGAGACATTAACGGCTTTTGAGCACAGTAAACTTGTGACGTCAGGAACAGAAAGTAATAACCTCAATGTCTTCGTGACAGAGTTTTCTCAACAAATTTCTCTTCAATTTGATAGAACTTTTGATTTTAAGGAAAGAATTCAATCTTCTAAACTTATTCAACATTTACTTGGACATGAAAAATTGGCCATGCATATTGGCAATAAGGAAATTAAATTAATTGCCCTATAGAAAATAGCGTGGATATCCATAATTATTTGGATTTTTTTCAATAAATTTATCTAGATCATCTTTAATCAGTTCAAAATCTTTTTTGTTAAATATTTTTTTAAAGACAAAGACTTCATGATTTAATTTTTGATTATGTTGTACATATGCAATAAGTAATTGTTTAACTTCCGTGGGAAGTGAATCACGTTTTAAGCGTCCCTGAGAGATTCGAGACATCTTAGACCCTAAGTACTGAACAAGCTTGTTTGCATGACCGGGATATCTAAGAACTGAATCGAGTTTTTGATAAAGAGAGTCCACCGGAACAATTCTCACCTGACCAGGGATTAGATGATTAAATAATAAAAAATCGCCAATATAGTGAGAGAGTAAATGTTTTTGACATTCTTCTTTTGGTATTAGTGGATAATCGTTGAAAAAGGCTGATAACAAATAAGTTATGAGTTCCTGTTGGTTATTTTCTGACAGCTTAGGATAAAGAGAGAGTGATTCAAGTAAACCTTCAAAAAATGGACCTGATAATTTTACGGTAATAGTTTCTGGGGTAACATTCTTACATAATTCTAAAATTAATTTTTTTTGTTCAAACTTTGCGTCTGAAGGAAATGTTTTTAACATTAATCCTTCATTACCTTTCATCGTTAAAACAAAAGGGACTTTGATATTTTCAATGACTTGTTCTAAAGCTTCAAAGAGCTCATCGTGAGTTTGATAATCTTTCGCTTTTAAATGAATACGGTCTAATTCAAATTTGTTTTTAGGATAATAAAGTGAATTAACTTTATTAATTTTTTTACTAATGAAGACATCTAAATATTTTAGTAATAACTGTGCAGAAGCTTCAGCATCATCCAATGCACGGTGAGCATTTTCATGACCAAATCCAAAGATTTGACTCATGTACTGCAAGTTTGTACTCATGAGATTAGGAATCATATATTTGGTCATGAGATTGGTGCATAGAGATTTATTGGTTGAATATCAAAAGCCGTGTTGTGGGCAACCAAAATAGAGTTGCCAATAAAAGATAAAATATCATCGATCACTTCTTCTATTTTTGGTGAATTGGCCACATCTTCAGGATGAATGGTTGTTAACTTTTGGATGAAATCAGGGATTTCTCGTTCGGGATCAATCAGATAGTTTTTTGTTTCAACTATTTTTAAATTTACAATTTTAACCAAGCCAATTTCAATGATTCGATCTGATTTAGGATTTCCACCTGTTGATTCTAGGTCAAAGACGCAAAATTCTAGAGGATATAACAGCTGGTAGCTTTCGTTGTGAGATAAATGATTATGCATATTGTACTCGTCGAACATTCGCTCGATTAAAAATTAATGCCTTCAAACACTGAAGACCCAAACATAGTTGATAGATTAATTCGAAATACTAAGGAGATCAACCCGGCAAATGAAGATTTTAAGGGCGACTTGAAGCCGCTGGAGCTAACCAGTCGTTAATAGAGTATTTTTGTAAGATTTCTTTTAAGCGACCATTCTTTCTAAGTTCTTGAATCCCTTGATCAAAATCTTGTGCCAGCTTTTCTGCTTCGGGATTTTTTGGAGAAAATGCCATATAGAGTTTTACCGTTTCTTCGCAGCCGATATTTTTAAATAAGGTATTTTGTTTGGTAGTATTAAGAAAGTGCGACATGACATATTCATTTTCAACGATTAAATCAATTTTTTGGTGAATTAGTTTTTTACTCATGGCCTCAAGTGGTGCATTTCCAAAAGTAAAATCAATTCGATTAGCGTTATCTTGGTTCTTTTTAATATAATCGTTTAGCTTTTCGCCATAAGAATAACTTTTCACTATTCCCAATTTGACTTTACTTAGGTTCTCGAGACCTTTGTACTTCCATCTCACGCTATTATTGGCATAAAAACAAAGACGAGAATCACCAATCTCGTTTTTGGGAAAAATTAAATCTGGGGCATCTCCAACTGTAGCGGCTACAAGCACGTCATTTTTACCAGCTCTCGTCATGTTAATGGCTTCAGTCCAGTCGGCAATTTTATAAACGACTTTTTTGTCGTTCGTTTTAAAAATCTCGTTAAAAATTTCTATCGCATAGCCAGGCTCTTTTAAGGGATCACAGTTGTAAGGGCACCACTCATCGGCCATGAGTTTGAGAGATTTATCAGCATGGACGGATGGATTTAAAAATAATCCAAAACAAAAAATGAGAGCAAAAATTTTGTAAGCTTTTATGGTCATAACCTAATTATCAACTAAAAATGAGCAAGTTTAAATTATGTTTATTGTAACGAAATTAGTAAAAATCAAAAGATGTGAATTTAAATATTTGTTGGCTTTTCTTAAGGGAAATTAAAGAAGATAGACTAACTATGGGGAAATGAAGAGATTGAAGATCGCCAAAAAAACAAGGCTCCCTTAAGGGAGCCTTGTGAGAATCGTACCTATTTTGTTGCTTGTGGCAGCTTTAAAGCATCCATCCATTGAGGAGTGATCTCATCAGCAAAACCACCAGTTTCTAGTTTTGTTGGGTGAGTGTAGTTTTCCAACATACCAGCGTCTACATAGAATGTTCCTTGCATTTCTTCAGTCTTCATTCCGTATACGTTTCCTTTTTTACCAATTTTTCTTCCAAACTTAGACATTTTTTCACCTGGAGTGTATTCAATTACATCTGGTTTGTTGTCTACATTGTATTCACCAATTTCTAATAATTGAGCGAATGGTTTTTGAGAAAGAATTGTATTAATTTCTGCTTTTCTCTTTTTATCTTTTGAAGTTAAAAGTTCATTTCTTAAAGCAAAAAACTTATTCATATCTTCTTCAGAAATTTTTAGCGATGCTTTTACTTCTTCATAGTCTGCTTTTAATTGTTTATCTTTTGTTAAAGCATACTTCCAGTTTACTGGAGATTGGTTAGTATAAGCTGCAAGAGTAGAATCTAATAAAGCTTCTTTAGCATAAATTTTAATAACCGGAGTTCCCGTTGGAAGCATTTGGCGTAAGTAAGCGATCGTTTCATTTGTCACTCTTGTACAACCAGATGATCTTGGATTTGAAACTAAGTTAACAATTGGTTTTTTAGTTCTAGCTACATACTTATCTTTATCTTGTCCCCAACCAATAGTTCCGTGTGTCCATTGTCCGTAAGCTTCAGGACCTAAAAACATGGCGTACCAACCAAAAGCTCCTCTCATTGAACCTTCAGTTTTTCCATTTGCATCTTTTGGCATTACATCTTTATCAAACCATCCACGACCTGAATCCCCTGGAGCTGGAACAGCTGGATATCCATCTTTGTACCATGATGGGTAGTGCCCACCAGCATCTTCATAGTACTTAGTCCAACCCGTTACACGAAATGATCCTAAAATACTTCTTCCTTTTCCTTTTTCTGTTTTTGATAATTCAATATCTTCACCAACAACAACTTCTGCTTCCATAACCATTTTATGAGCACAAGAGTTATCGGCACATTGTCTTTCATAAACACGCACTGTTTCTGTTGCAACGTTTACTACAGCAAATAATTTTCCTTCAAATTCTCTATAATCAATAATTTTTTCTGAAAGATATTCTTTTGAAACAAAGTATTTTTCAGATGGAGTAATTTTCGAAGTTGTGCTTACGATTTCAATTTGAACAAATCCGCCTTCATAAACTGTAGCTGAGTCAACAATTCTAACTTTGTCATTCATCCAAAGTACACCCATTGATGCAGCTTTTGCTGAAGGAGCTTGTCTTACGTTAACAGATCTTGGTTTGATAAAGTAGATTTTTTGAGCATCTACTTCATCTGTTCCTGGACCTTGTGATCCTTCTATTGCTGGTCCTGTCGTTTCCGCAGGATTAACAGTTGTCTCTGTTTGGTTTTGAACAATCTCTTGTGCCAAAACAGTGTTAGAGAGTGTCGATAGAATCATCATAGGGATTAAAAAATTCTTTTTCATGAAGTTCCTCCAAAAATGGGTTCCATTAGCGTGAGTTTATTTATGCAGGCTTTATAGCAGAGCTGGAAAAAAAATGATCGAGGCATGTAAAAGTTACTCATATAAGTATTACTCATAAAATTAATTTAGCTTTACTAAAATCCAAAATGAGGCGATTTTAGCGCCACTTTAAATTAGTTACACTCGGTACACAAAAAACACCCATATGGAGGAATGCATGAAAAAAATGATGACTGCTGCTCTTTTAAGTTCTGCTTTATTGACTCAAGCTACATTTGCTAGTGAAAAACCACGCAATAAAATGCTTGATAAAATGATGTATACAATCAATCAAGAAGTGAAAGTTAAAGGACCAGTTTTTAGAGATCAATCTTCTAAAGAAGAAAGAAATCAATATGGAACGGATATGGTTCGATTGATTTTGAAACGTGCTCACTTAAAAGCTCAAAAATATCTAGAGGTGGATGACACTCAAGCTTATTATGCCTTCATGACATTGGCACTTACTGTTCCTCTACAGGAAGGACTTTATATTCAATATCGTGGAGTTCAAGCAGATGTTTGTAACGTTGACGCCAATAGTGGCGAGTTGATTAAAAAAGCTGGTGAAACGACTCATGCAAATTTTGTTACTTACTTAATGGGGGGAGAGAAACCATTTATCGTACCATGTGAAAAAATCGATTCAAAAAAAGAGTTAACACAAATTATTCGTGGATATGATGGTTCTGATTTATCAGTTATGCAAGTATCAGTTCGTTGGCATTTTGATGATTTCTTAGCTAATAAAAAATTCGAAGACACAGTTCAAACTCTAGACTATGGGATCAATCATTTAATGAATGGTTTTGAGCCTGTTTACAGAAATATCGGTGATTATAAGTGTATTGGTTCAGGTGGATTATTTAAGAAGAAAAAAGTTGATTATATTAACTTAATTCGTGGAATTTGGGCCGGTAAATATAACTCAGGTTCTATTGCGAAAACGTGTAGATTTGCTGAGCTTAACTCTGAGTATAAGCACCACGATAAAGGATTTGAAAAGAATTTAAATAAAGTTTTAGATTTTAATGGTGTTATTGGTTCTGGTGGCGATTTAGATTTTAAACTAGCTGACGATGTTTCATTAGCAGTGAAAGAAGTTGTAGCAAACCTAAAAGATAAAACGAATAACCGTACAAACTTAGATAAGTTAATTGCAGAATAATGAATTGTTAGATCGAGATTAAAGAAAACATACGGATTTATTATGAATATATTGAAAGATACAGTTGTTTGACTCGCCATCGTGACGGTTTTACTTGGAGGGGTTTAGGCCCTCCAAGAACCTGCAACTGAAGAAGTTGTTGACACGGTTGCTACTGAGCCTGCTCCGACAATTGATCCTGTTTTGCGCGATAAAGAAATATTAGAGGCTCGCTTATCTGAAACAACTGTCAATCATTCTGTTTGGGCTCTGATTAATAAATTTGATCAACCGGCTACGGCCGTTGTGACGAGATCTAATGCCAACGAGGTTGTGGAGGTTGCTCAAGACGTCGTTCAAGATCTAATGAAATGTCTTGATGTAGATTTCTGTGGCATGGAAAAAGATTCGTCAGAAGATCCTTATTTTGATCCTACAGGAACAGTTGCTCATAAAACCATTGAGCGCTCTCTTTCGTTACTTAATGAAGCTATTGTTTTAGATCCTACATTGAAAGAAAATTTGAATCTCGATTTACTGGAAAGAATTTCTGAAATACCTAGTGAGAAGATTCAATCCTTAGTTTCTGATCTTGTTCCGGAAAGATCAGATGAAGTTGCTAAAGTTCAATCTTCATTGGCAAAAAATACTGAAGGTAAGTCTCGGACACAATTATTGTTGAATATGTCCAAAGATAAAAAATTAGATCGTTCTGAAATGGTTAATTTATTACAGAAAACATTTTCAGAGTCTGATGCTTACACTGTTATTAATGTTCTAGAGAGTTTGCCAAAGTTCAATCTAAATGAAGATGAACTGGCAAGAACAACCGTCTATCTTTGTCGATTTAAAGTCGATGGATATGAACATAACTGGAAAGCAGTTAAAAAGAATGTCGAAAAAGTATTTGCTGATTTTTCTAAAATTTGTAATGAGTAAATAAGGATAAATTAAAATGAAAAGTTTAGTCGTTCTTGCATCACTTTTGATTGGATTATCTGCACAGGCGGAATTGAAAATTAAACAATTTCCTGATGATGGTCGTGATTATCGTCCTGGAGTTGACTCGGGCTTTGAAACCTATCGAACAAAATCGATGCTTAATACTAAAAAAGTAGTGTTAACGTTTGACGATGGTCCACACATTATCAATACACCAAAAACCCTAGACGTCTTAAAAAAGTATGGAGCTAAAGCGACATTTTTCGTTTTAACAGAAAATATTTCAGAAAAGACTATGCCAATAATTAAAAGAATTGTTCAAGAAGGTCATATCTTGGCCAGTCACCATCATGATCATCAAAATAATAATGGTAAATCTGAAGCACAATATAAACAAGAATTAGAAAAAACAGTGACTCTTATTGCTGAATTGAATGCAAAATTTGGTGGATCGAACGAATTATATTACAGATTTCCTTACGGCGAATATGGATCTGGTAAATTAGATTACCATCACTTTAATGTAATGAAAGAAGTTTCAAATAATGTCTTTCAAGAAAACTGTATCAACTTTGCCTTTTGGGATATTGATTCCTTGGACTGGCTTTCACCAATGTCTGAAAAAGATATTGTTTCAGCATTTAGATGGTGGAAAAGCTTATAATATGAAAAAAGGTCGCTTTAGCGGGAAATATAAAAAAGATGCATATGAAATAACTCGTCCATACGGTGGTGGAGTCGTTCTTATGCATGATATTCATGAGAAATCGGTAATGGCTTTAGAACGTCTTTTACCAAGTTTAATAGATTCAGGTTACTCAATAGTGCCTATCAAAGAAATACAGGAATTTAGATTTGGCGAAAAATCATGCCAATTGAAAAAGTAAGTAAAATCACCCTGTATTTTTTACACATTTTTTAGTCTGTTCCAATGAATTTGATATAACTACCTCAAATAATTTTCATTTTGAGGTAGTTTATGTCAGCGCTAAAAACAATTCCTTTTTTCTTAGTAAGTTTAAGTATTGCATTTTCAGCACTCGCTAAAAATACTCCATCAGCTAAAGAACGCAAACTTTATGTCGGTTCAAATTCGACAGAAGCGATCTTAGAATTTAAAGGGCAAGTCGAATATGTAAGCTCGAAAGGCTCTACTCCACAAGCTTCGACCATGAAGAAACTTGTCTTAGAACAAATTGAATATATGATTGGGCCAATGTCTTTAACTGAAATAACTGCTGTCCCAAAGGGGGATCATGTTATTTCAAATATCAAAATTGCTAAAAATGAAGGGAAAAAATTTTTAATTGAGTATAACTATAAAGGAACTGCGGTAGTAGAAAATGGTCCTAAAAATAGTTATGATTTAGTTTTACCAATAAATCCAAGAACAATTTACGAAAAATCTTTTATTGGTGACGTTAGTCCCTGTACGGACGATCATTATCAATCTGAGGGGGACTTTTGGTATTTCTGGTCGCCCGAAAGAGAGGGTTGTAAACTTAAAGTTGGCGTAGACTACAATATCGTAAAAGCCAAGATGACCAGAATTGAGAATACTAAAATTTCTTATCCTGAGTATCACAATTTAGTTAATGAAAATGGGAAAATTTCTATACATGTCCTATTTGGATTAGATGATCCTGAAAAAGGAAGAAATCCTTTAAAATCTTCAGATATCAATGCAGACAATTATAGAATCTTTAGAAATTATTTATTAAAAAACGGATTTACGGCCAAGGCCTGGAAAGAATCTGAAATAAAGGCTATCGCTAAAAGATTGGATGGTGCTACTCCTTTTGTTGAAACTCTAACAAAAGGAGCAATCGAATATCGTTTTTTCTTTGGCCCATCTGGTATTGATGAAGACGCTTTAGGTTTTCATTGGTTTTATAAAGATGCCATTGAAAATGCTTCGATCATGGTTTACGGTGGTCACTCTGGTTTAGGAGGACATTTAGATTTAGATTCTATTGAGTATAACCTAGGCGAGCCAATCGTTTTTAATAAGAAACGTTATCAAATCTTTTTCTTTGATAGCTGTACTTCATATAAGTACTACAATACCAATTATTTCGAGCGTAAATCTACAGCAACTGATCCAAACGGAACTAAGAAATTAGATATTTTTACAAATGGACTTTCAACTTATTTTCATGTGATGCCAGACTCCAATGCAGCATTAGCTCAAGCTATTGATAAAGCAGTTTCCTTAGCGCAGTCAGGGAAGGGCTTTGTGAGTTACCAGACATTGGCCAAACAAATTGATTCAGATAATTTATTTGGAGTTAATGGCGATGAAGATAATGAAGCGCCAAAAGCATTTAAAGTAAAATAAAGGCAATTATGTTTAAAATATTTTTGGCAGTATTTTTATTTTTTCTCACACTGATACCATCTGTGGTATCGGCCAACGAAAAAATTGAAACGGCCACGATGTTTTTTAATAATGATTCAAGCGAAGCTTATCATTTAGATGTCGATCGAAATGTTTTAGAGTTGGCACGAAATGATTTCTCAAAAGAGATTAGTTTATCAATCGGAAGAAGTTTAAATTATTTTTCATATATTTATCGCCCAGAAGCTGCTAGCCGCTTTGTTTCTCTTAATTCGCTTTTTTATCAAGATTATTTTTCAGCAGATGCAAAAATTAAGGGAAGTTTACAAAAATTTCAGTCCCAGTTTTTTGAATCAGATTCAAAAGCCTTGCTAAAATTTCTAAAATTAAGTTTTAAAAACCCGCAATCTATAAAAATATTGTTTCTCTATGGACATGGAGTTGGAGCATTAGGCTTTAAAGATATAATAACAAGTCAGATAAAAGAACAAATTTTGACTTGGTCTGAAGAGACGGGAATGAAATTAGACTTACTCGTTTTAGATTCTTGTTTTTTAGGAAATATTGATTTTCTGTATGAAATGCGAAATGTTTCCCGATTTACTCTTGCTTCTCCTGAAGCGGAATTTTCCTCAGGTCAGCCATTTGACATGATTGATTCGTTACTGGAAGTTGATAACAAACATAGCTCTTTAAATCGTGAAGAAAGAGTCAGAAAAATAGCAGAAGAGATATTAAATAAGTTTCTCGCAAGTTATTCAACAGTCTTAAAGGGCAGAGAGCGACGTAATGTGGATAGTTCGAGTGCGATTTTTTCTTTGATTGATAATAAAAATTTATCTAAAGTTGTCTTGAGTCTTAAAAAAATAAGAGTTTTTTTAGATCAGTTTTCTCAAAAAGAGCGAGAACTTTTTAATAAAAAAATAGTAAAGTTTCAAATGGAAAATCCTGATCTCATTGATTTTGGTGGGATGCTTGTTGTTTTATCTGAAATGGGATTAGTTGATCTTTCAAATGAAATTATAAAAACAAAAAAACTATTTGATCTTAGTTCTTCTGATTTTACCTCAATCTCTCCCCATGTTTCTTTAAAATCTCCCGCTGAAAATGCCATTTTAAAAATAGGGGTGAATGACTGGAGTGCACAGGAGATCGGGACTTTAGAAGCTGCCTTAGTTGGAAAAAGATATCAAAGATTTGAAACTTATTTTCTTGTTTCAGTCGATAAAAGCTTTCGAATTTACCCATTTTTGCCTCATATCTTAGAGTTTAATGCTCAGTGGGTAGATGTAAAGTCACATAAAGCACTCGGGACAGAAATAAAAGTAGTACGAACTTCAGATTTAAAAATACATCGTAATAAATCATCCGGTCCTGTTTTGTTATTTGGTTTTACTGAATCGAAACGCGCTTATCAAAAAATCTATTCAGGTTTAGGGATCTCTCATCCTTTTAGGCCCATGCCAGGCTTTGATTATTTTGATTTAGAGTTTCAACAGACGACTAATTGGCTTAAGTAATCTCATTTTTCCTAAAATTGCCTTAACTTCTAGTAAAGAATTCAGCTATGATAATACTGAATTATCTCAGCCGGGAGTCAATCATGTTTATGGAAGAGAAACGTATCAAAATGCGTGATGGGGTCGAGCTTTATACTAAAGTTAAAGAAAACGGGAGTCCTGTTTGGATCATTGCCACACACGGTATTGGTGAACACCTGGGACGACATCAATATTTGTCAGACTTATTTGGACATGATTTTAATTTGTTTCAATATGATTTACGAGGCCATGGAAAATCTGATGGTAAAAAAGCTTATATAGACGATTTTTCTCTTTATATGGAAGATCTAAAAGAAATTATTCGTTTATTGTCTTCAAAATATCGAATGGAGAGATTTATTTTATTTGGTCACTCGATGGGGGCATTGATTACAGCGAGTTTTATGCAAAATTACGTGGAAGACAATCATTATCCTGAAAGAGTGATTATTAATGCTCCTCCAGTCGGGGCACACGGAATATTAGATGTGGTGCTGAAAATTCTTCCGACTAAGCTAATCTCAGGTGCCGCTAATTTGCCTTATAGTGTGCCGGTTAAGGGGTTGGTTGATTTAAAAGCACTGTCGCATGATCCTAGAATTTTTGATAGCTACGTTAACGATGAGTTGAACGCCTTGAGTTTACATTCAAAGCTTTTACTGGAATTAGTAAAAACCGCCAAGATGACTTTTTCAAGACCACTACGAGTTCGATGTTCTGCTTATGTGACCTATGGAACCTCAGATCGAGTGGTTGGTTCTAAGGCCATTGAAGAATATTTTGATATGGTAGATAAGTCTTTTAACGTGAAAGCATTTGAAGGCGCCTATCATGAAATACATAATGAGATTGAAAAATATCGTAAGCCTTATTTTGATCATCTTAAAAGTATTTTTCAAGAAGTTCTCTATCCTGAAAATAATTAAAAAAGGTTCATGCAATGGAACAGTATTTATTAGCAGTTTACGATTGGGTTATTAAGGCAAAAGCTCTTAATCCAGAAGTCTGTTCTTGGATTGGGGTTTATTTTAAGGAAAGTTATTTACATAATTTAGAGAGTACTGATTTAGTGTTGGGGCCTTTTATTGGAGAGCCTACAGAACACACGAGAATCCCCATTGATCGAGGAATGTGTGGTTTGGCCCTAAGAGAAGAACGAATTGTTAATCTTGATGACGTTCATTCTGATACCCGTCATATTGCATGTAGTTTAAAAACAAAATCTGAATTAGTGATTCCTATCCAAAATCAAAGTGGGCAGTTTGTAGCTGAACTTGATATTGATAGCAATAGACTTGCTTCGTTTAGTAAAGAAATTGAAGATAAATTTAAAAAACACTGTTTATCATTTCCCTTTAAAGAAGATTACATTCCTCTAAATCCCAAACTAACGATTGAATCAGATCGTTTAATTCTTCGTCCTATATTGGAGTCAGATCTTCCGGCTATTTTTGACTATGCAAAAAGAGAAGATGTAGCAAAATTTGTAACTTTTAATGCTCACGAAACTTTAGAGGATACAAAGAAGTTTTTCCAATATGCTAAAAAAGAATATGCCAATGGTTTTATGGAACCATTGGGAATAACTCTCAAAGAAAATCCTCATTTAGTCATTGGTACCATTGGATTAAAAACCAAAAGTAGTAAACATTTTTCAGCAGAATTTGGTTATGCTCTTCATCCAAACTTCTGGGGTCAGAATATTATGTCTGAAGCCTTAAAGACATTTATTGATTATGCTTTTACTCATTTGCCTTATAATCGACTACAGGCCCATTGTATGGATGCAAACCTAGCCTCTGGTAGAGTAATGGAAAAAGCAGGAATGAAATATGAAGGTACCTATCGAGAGGTTATGTTTGTAAAAGAAAAAATGCGCACACTTAAGTGTTATGCCATCCTAAAAAGAGAATGGAAAAAATGATGAAGAACAAAAAACAACTAGAATCAAATATTGCAGAACATACTTTTGAAACGACGATTGGCTGCTTTTTAATAAAAGCGACAGATGAACATCTGGTTTATTTAGATTTTATTTCGCCGACAAAGCTAAAAGCAACGACAACATTAAAGCATCCCATTTTAAAAGATGCTGAAAAACAATTAAAAGAATTTATTGCTGGCAAACGAACAAAGTTTGATCTTCCGTTAAAATTTGAAGGTACAGACTTTCAAAATAAAGTGTGGAAAGAGTTATTAAAAATACCTTTTGGTAAAACTGTTAGCTACAAAGATTTAGCGATAAAAATGGGGGGAACTCGTTTTAGTCGTGCCGTCGGAGGTGCCGTCGGTAAAAATCCTCTAGCGGTTTTTATTCCCTGCCACCGTGTATTGGCTACCAATGGTAGTATTGGGGGCTTTTCAGGAGGTTTACCGATGAAAAGAAAATTACTAGCGATAGAAAATAAAGAAAGGGCCTTATAAGGCCCTTAATGCTTTTATGCGATCTCTCGCATGTGGATGTGAGTGATAAAAATTACTATACAATTGATCTTGCACAGTTGAACTAGCGTTATCTTTGTATAGTTTCAAAAGAGAAGAAATTAGCTTTTCTTTTTTTGAAACTAGACTGGCAAACTGATCAGCTTCATATTCGTGTTTACGTGAAAAATGAGTCGATATGGGTGTACTAAAAAATGTATAAACACCAGAGACCATAGAAAAAAGAGCTAGGGTTAAATAGTTTGTTTGAGTCATCACTCCATGGCCCATATAAAAAGCAGGCAATTTCATCAACACTGCTAAAATATAAAGTCCTAAAAAGAGCGTTAACCAAGAAACAAAAATCATTTTATAGATATGAAACCTTTTATAGTGGCCAAGTTCATGTGCTAAAATAGCTTCTACTTCTTCTGGATCTAATGTCTTTAATAACGTATCAAAAAAGACGATACGTTTGTTTTTACCAAATCCTGTAAAGTATGCATTCCCATGTCCTGTTCTTTTTGAAGCGTCCATAATGAAGAGACCATTTGATTTAAAATCACATTTGGCCAATAAATTATTGATTCTTTCTTTAAGTGATTCGTCTTCTAAAGGAGAAAATTTATTAAAGATGGGAGCAATAAATGTTGGATAGATAAAAATCATGAGTAATTGAAATAAAACGATGGTCACAAATGTATAGAGCCACCAAAGATCATTTAATTTATCCATGATCATCAATACGACATAAAGAAGAGGGAAACCAATGATGGCCGAAAGCAAAATTCCCTTAAGCATGTCTGTGATAAAAGTTTTTTTCGTCGTTTTGTTAAAACCGTATTTTTCTTCAAGAACGAAAGTAGAATAAAGAGTTTCTGGTAAACCTAAAATTCCGGAAATGAGCGCCAACCCAGCGAAAAAAGCAATACCTGCTAAATTAGTCGAAAGGCCTAGAAAGGCAATTTGACGATGAAGAAGTTCTAATCCGCCACCAAGAGTCCATAATAATAAAATGATAAGATCAAACGTTCTAAAGAAACGCGCGGTCTTTAGTTTATCTAAGCTGTAATCAATAGCTTTTTGATGATCTGCTAATGCAATTGTGTCTGCAAAATCGGCCGGAACTTTATCACGGTTGGATTCTAGGGTTTTGACTTGGCGTAATTCTAAGTAAGATTGCACTAGGACCTTGGCCAAAAGAAATCCTAGAAAAATGCGGCTAATTGTAATGGGTTCCATATTCTTTCCTCTAAGTGACAACTTCTTTTCAGTATAATAAGATGCCACTATGAAAGTCCATGTCCATTTTCATCAAAACAGCTTGAGAAACTTCTCTTATCTTTTAGAAAATTCTAAAGGTGAGGCAATTCTTATTGATCCATTTTCAGGGGATTATTGGCGAGAGTTTTTAAATTCAAAGCACTTAGCATTAGTTGGACTTTTTTTTACCCACGATCATCCTGATCATTATGCGGGAGAATCAGTTTTTTCAAATGAGATTTTACGTGTTGCACACCCGAATGCAAGACTTCCTTTTCCCTTTAAAGCTGTGCAAAATCTAGACAAAATATTTATTGATTTTTGCGACGAGCGCTCTTTTTTAAGAATCAATTTTACTCCAGGGCATGTGGGTACTCATTTGGCACTTGAATGGTGGCAAGATGAAGTACTTGTGGGCTTTTTTTCTGGAGATTGTTTATTCAATGCTGGTATTGGTAACACAAAGAATGGAGGAGATGTAGCAGTCCTTTTTAAAACCGTTCAAAGGCTCTCAACAATTCTCAGTAAAGAAACCATTCTTTATCCGGGACATGATTATATTCAACGTAACTTAGAATTCAATTTACATTATTCGGATCGACATAAGCTGATGTTGCAGTTTCTTTTAGAAATGAAAGAACAGTATGAAAAGAGTGGGTATCAATTTATGACGATGGATAATGAATTTAAAATGAACCCGTATTTAAATAATAACGATCAGGAAAATTTTTTTGATCTGCGCCGCTTGCGTGATCAATGGTAATTCATTGGTAAAAAAGGATTGTTTATGTCGACATTAAAAATTGGAAATTTAGCTCCTAAATTTAATTTACTTAATCAGCGCGAAGAAAAAGTAGCGTTAAAAGATTTTTTAGGCTTTTGGGTTGTCCTTTATTTTTACCCCAAAGCTATGACTCCAGGATGTAGCGTTCAAGCTTGTGGACTTCGCGACACGATGAAGGAATTTAAAAAAAGAAAGATCACTATTTTGGGTGTCAGCCCAGATGAACCAAAGAAGCTATTGAAATTCGAAGAAAAAGAAAAACTAAATTTTGATCTTTTATCTGATGTTGATCATGACTTGGCCGAGAAATACGGGGTTTGGGGATTAAAAAAATTTATGGGTCGAGAGTACATGGGGATTCTTCGTACTACATTTATCATCGGTCCTGATGGCAAACTGAAGCATATTATGGATGATGTCAAAACAAAGACTCACCATGACGATGTTTTAAATTGGATAATTGAAAATTCATAAAACTTTAACTTAATTAAGCTCATAGGCCCTGATACACTTAAGCAACTTTTGGAGGGCCTATGAAGTTAGTTTCCACGATTTTTTTATCGTTCTTATTCACTCTGTCGATCTCAGCGAAGACTCTTGAGATCATGTCTTACAATGTTGAAAATCTTTTCGATGCTAAACCTGACGTAGTTAATGGTAAGGGAAAAGAAGATTTTGCTTATCTTCCAAAAGATCATCCGGAAAAAGAAAAGGGCTGTAAAACAGTTGCAAAATTTAGAAAAAGAGAATGTTACGAAACGAACTGGACCGAAGCAAAAGTTGATTTAAAATTAGAAAATATTAAAACGGCCGTTGAGTCTGAAAGAAATGGTAAAGCTGATTTTTTAGGATTAATTGAAGTTGAAAACAAAGAAGTAGTACAAAGATTAGCGCAAAAATTAGGTTATACCAATGTCGAAATCACTGAATCCCCTGACGAAAGAGGTGTAGATGTTGCCTTACTTTTCAATGAGTCAGACTCTATTAAAAAAGTATCAAACACCGAACATGTCATCGACGTTGAAAGACCAACTCGAAATATTTTAGAAGTAGAATTTTTATTAGATGGTAAATTTCCCTTAACGATTTTTGTGAATCATTGGCCAAGTTTAGCGAATCCAGATTCTTGGAGAATTAAAGCTGCAGAAAAACTTGTGGCAAGAATGAAAGAGATTCAAACTAAAAATTCCCAAATGTCGTTTGTTGCCATTGGTGACTTCAATACCATTCCAGAAAATAATCCACACCCATTTACAACTGTCCTTCAAAAAGATGGTCTGATGATTGATGGTTTTGAAAACATGGTAAAGAGTGGCAAAGTCTCAGCTGATGAAATGGCAAAAATGCCAAAGGGCAGTTATTTTTATGCCAAACAAAAACAGTGGAATATGTTAGATCGAATTTTTTATTCACAAAATTTAATAGATGGTAAAGAAATAGAAATTACTCCTGAAAGTTTTAGAATTCATATGCCAAAAGCAGTTTTAAGAGAATGGACAATTGGTAAAAATGATGATCCCAAAACATTTGTTCCCTTTTTTGTTCCGAAGTCATTTAAACATGAAAAGGACACTAAAGAAGAAATGGGATTTTCAGACCACTTACCAATTTATGTAAAATTAGAAGTTCCAGAAGTTAAAAAAGAAGTGAAGAAAGAAGCAAAAAAAGAAAGTAAAAAGAAGAGTAAAAAATAAATTAGGGAGCGTGAATGCTCCCTTTTTTTATGGGATTAAATTTCTACCAATACCTTTTTTCTTTGAAGCTTCGTAGTAAGGCATAACTTTTGGTAACAAGCTTTTTAAATACTCTTTACGGTTGTGCGAGTTGGGATGTGTAGATAAAAATTCTGGTGGAGATTTACCGCCATCAGCTTTTGAAAAACGATCCCAAAAATTTACTGCTTCTCGCGGATCATATCCGGCTTTGGCCATTAACACTAATCCAATTTCATCTGCTTCAGTTTCATGACTTCTAGAAAATGGAAGAATGACTCCATAGGTAGCCCCAGCTCCAAGAGCCGCCATGACTAATGTTTTTTTCGTTGAATCCATTTTTGATAAGCCAATAACCGCAAGTCCAGCCATGGCTGCGTTGGTGGCCATCTGTTGGCTCATGCGCTGACCGCCGTGACGAAGGAGGGCATGGCCTATTTCGTGTCCCATGACAGCTGCTAAGCCGGCTTCATTTTGAGCATAGGGAAAAAGCCCGGTATAGACAGCCACTTTACCTCCTGGGAGACAAAAAGCATTGGGAGTATTTGGAGAATCAATTGTTTTAAATTCCCAAACGTATTCAGGTTTTCCTGAAATTTTTGCTAAATCATTGCCAATTTCTTCGACGATCTTTGATGCTTTAGAATTTGTGATAATTTTTTCTTTACTTAAAATTTCTTTGTACGCATCAGCCCCTTGTGAATTTTCTGAATCTTCACTGGTTAGTAGAAATGCTCTTTTGTCTGTTCCTGGCAATCTGGCACAGCTTAAAAGTGAAATTGAAGCGAGTATGAAGATAATACGTTTCATTTTGGCCTCTGGTAAAAATTATTTATTCAAATGAAAGTTGTTCGTTGACTAAAAAGGTCAATGGAAATTTTTCAGCGCATTTATTTAATACATGATCAACTTGCTCTTTTAATCTCAAATCTCCTTTGAGATCAATATCGCGAAATTGATCGTGGGGATTAAAGGGAAGAGTAGAGTAAAAACAAAGACCTTCGTTGGCTTCAAATTGAAAATAAAAAAACGCCGAATCTTCTTTGTTTAATCGAATGACGTAATGAAATAACGATTTCGCTTGAGTGTTTTGATCAGTCATAGTGCTCTCAATATTAAATTTATAAATTGGTTTTATATCATTATATGCAAAAACTCAAAGGGCTTTGATTGACTTCAATTCAAGTTGCTTTACAATGAAATTAAGTGCCTAGTTTCGAATGCTTAATATGTCATGGAGGACGAAAAGTGAAAAGGATTTTTAGCACACAGCGAATGAGTATTTTTAGCGTATTAGTTTCTACGCTGTTGTTAACTTCTTGTTCACAATTATTGGCCCACCGAGATGAAAATGAAACGAGTGTCGTTGCCAGTGCCAATCAAGAGTCTGTGCCTCGTGCTCAGTATGATGAACTGGCGAGAAAGTATCAAGAGCTTTTAAATAAATCTAAAAATTTAAAAACAACAGAAGATCAAAATGCAGTTTCTGTTTCAGAGTTACCTTCAAATATTAATGACGGCGCAGCTAAGCCCATGCTCGGAGCGGAGTCTACAAATTTAGATCCATCTGAATTAGTTAATAAATTAGATGCTAATTTTCCTGATAAAAAAACCGAAGTCACTCTTATCGATGCACCAGCTGCTGCGCCAACAGCCATTGGTGTTCAAGAAGTTTTTTATACAGATGATGTTGATGAACAAATTAAACAACTAAGAGAAGTTGGAAATTTAGTTCGTGTTAATAAATTTGAAGATGCTTTGGCCATACTAAAAAATTTAGAAAATTCTAAAGAAAAACAAATTCAAGTTAGAGCAAAAATGATGCTCGGGGATTTATTGTTTAACCAAGGCGAGTACGATTTATCGATGCAAGTATATGAAGAAGTTATTACTAAATATGCGTTTAGCGGATTAGTTTTAAAAGCTCTCGGAAAGTTGGTTGCCTGTAGTGAAAAATTGAAACAACCTGAAAAACAAGCTAAGTACTATTCGCTCCTCCATGATTTTTTTGAGGCAGGCTAATGAAAAAAACAAATAAGATTGCACTGGTTACAAGTGCGACATTACTCTTAGGTCATTCTGCTATTTATGCACAAGAAGATGCACAAGCAGCTATGGACCTTGAAGAAGTAAATGTTTTTGAAACAGTTAAACAGGGTGATCTAGATACGGGAAAAGATATTCCGCCGCTATCAACGCTGGAAGAACAAGACGATCTTGAGTCGATGAAAGATGATATTGGTGATAATCTTTTTAAAGATCAAGTTAAAGAGGGAAAAGCCCTTTCTGAAACACCAAGCTCTGGTCAGACTGGAACTTTGAATTTGACAGAAGAAGCTACGAACGATGCAACAGCGGTTACTGAAAATAAAAAAAATGAAAAAGCTGAAATAATTGCAGACGATACTTTAAATTTTGATACCGGAAATGAAGAGAAAAATCTTTTAAAATTATCAAAGTTTGTTCAAGGTAAAATCACTCCTAAAGAATGGGAAGATTTAAATAGCAAAAGTAAATTAGAGAAGTATGAAGTTCAAAAAGGAGATTATCTTTGGAAAATCTCGAAAAAACTTTTTGGTACTGGTTTTTATTATTCAAAAATTTGGTCCTTAAATCCGCAAATCACTAACCCCCATGAAATTGAGCCGGGAACGACTTTATTATTTGACTTAGGATCAACCGATGCTGTTCCCAATGTTCAAGTAAGCGCCTTCTCGGACGATGAACCAGTGGCATCGATGAAAAAGGGAATGAATTATGCTTCTAATAGTGAAGCGATACGTCCACCTTGGTTAGATGAAAGAAGAAAACTCATTGATCAAGGGATTTATTTTCAATTTGCCTCGGAAGAAACCTATGAAGATCTAGAGCGTTTGGAAAAAGCACAAAGAAATACAGAACATGAAAAATATGAACCACCGATTAATAATATCGCTATTCGCGAACCAGGTGATGAGTATGACAGCGTGGGGTTTGATAAAAATTCACGGATAACTTTTAATTATAAAGAAGGTTTTTTCCTAAATACTTTTGTGACAACAAATATGTTACAAGATTTAGGGATGGTGAAAGCCGCTAAAAATGAAGGCGTTTTCATTCATAAATTTGATACAGTTTACGTAGAATTTGAAAAAGGCGTGAAAGTTAGACCTGGGGATTTATTCTCAGTTTATAGTTCCGGTGGAGAGATCCAACATCGCGTTTCTGATCGTTCGGGTTATCAATATACGATTAGTGCACAAATTAAAGTGATTAAAAAAATTGATGATGTATGGGAGTGTCAGGTTATTGATCAATCGGGACTTTTACAAAGAAAAGACCGTGTGACAGTTTATACTCCGAAAATTTCAAAAATCGCTCGTACTTATTCACGTCGAACAATCGAAGCAGCAATTATTGGCGGATTCAGAGATTCTCCTGGCGGAATTTCTTTTGGCGATGTTGTCTATTTAGATCGAGGTCGAGCAGATGGCGTGGAGCTCGGAAATATTTTTGAGGTTTATTCATTCATTGATCGAGGAACTAATAAAAGAATTTCACCAAGTCCGACTTATAAAACTGGTGAGTTAACTGTAATTAATATCACCGATAACTTCGCAACCGCATTGGTGTCTCGTTCATCAAATGAGATGTCTTTTGGAAATATTGCGCTTACAAAAACTCAAGAAGAAGCGACCAGAGAGATGCGAATTAAAAACCAAGATTCGCTCAAAGATGTTAAACGAATCGAAGGTAAGTCATTGGATGAACTCGATGTTGAGTTAAATCTTGATGATGTAAGCCAAGATATTTTAAAGAAAGCAGATAAGATTCAACTGACAGAAGATGAACTTGAAGAGCTAGAGCGTCAAGAGCGTGAGAAGTCTATTATTCGTGATGATAATCGAGATGAGAAAGAACTTGATCGTTTAGAAAATGATTTATCTGATCAAGAAAAGCTACTCAATGAATCAAAATTAGATGAAGATCGCTTATTAGAAGATCAGAGTCTCGAGGAAGAAGAGAAGAAAATCAAAGACCCAGATCCGAATTCATTTGAATCTGTGAATGAGATTGAACAAGAGTTAGGCCGCAAATATATGGATGAAGATATTAATAATAAAGAAAATCCATATGGTCTGACAGAATTTGACCTTGAAGAAATAGATGAGATGTTGAATACTGGTCGAAAAAAATAATTATAATGATGATTTTAGATTAAGGTAAAAAATATGTGTGCTACAAAAGTTGCAAAGAAAGCCCCTGCTAAAAAAGGGGCTGCTGCAAAAACTCCCACTAAAGCAAGTTCTAAAAAAGCTGTGAAATCTGTGAAAGTTGTAAAATCAACAGATGATGTTGAGGTCATTGAAAAAGCGGCTGGTGAATATGATCTTGTTGTTGTTGAGTCACCTTCAAAAGCAAAAACCATTAAAAAATATTTGGGAAGAGGTTTTCAAGTTGTGGCCAGTAATGGACACATTAAAGATCTTCCTAAGTCGAAATTGGGCGTAGATATTAAAGACGACTTCGCTCTCGATTTAGTTCCGATTACAGGTAAAAAAGAAAAAATAGAACGTATTCAAGAATTAGCTAAAGATGCTAATCAAATCTATCTCGCTCCCGATATGGACCGCGAGGGAGAAGCGATTGCCTTTCATTTGGCCGAAGAGATTGGATCGAGAAAAAAGAATATACACAGAGTGGTTTTTAATGCGGTTACAAAAACTGCTGTAAAAAATGCTATTGATCATCCAACAAAGCTTAATCAAGCAATGTATGACTCACAAAAAACGAGACGTGTGCTTGATCGTTTGGTGGGTTATAAAATTTCACCGATTCTTTGGGATAAAATTCAACGAGGAATTTCTGCAGGTCGAGTTCAATCAGTAGCTCTAAGAATTATTGTTGAACGTGAAGATGAAATTAAAGCTTTTACTCCAACTAAATGGTTTTCTATTCAAGGTGAAATGAATAAAGCAAATACTAATTTTGCTTTTAAGTATTACGGTGAAGATTCTAGTAAAAAAACAGATCTAGATGGAGATACTGCTGAAAAATTAGCTTTGAAAATTGTTAATGATACAAAAGGCAAAGCCTATAAAGTTGTTGAAGTAAAAAAGAAAGAGCGTCGCCAAAATCCAACGGCACCTTTTACAACTTCAAAATTACAACAGGAAGCCGCTAACAAATTAGGTTTTACCGCAAAGAAAACCATGATGATTGCTCAGATGCTTTATGAAGGGGTGCAATTAAGAGATCATGGTCTACAAGGTTTGATTACCTATATGCGTACGGATTCAGTAAGAACTGAACCTGAAGCAATGAAGAGTCTTCGCGATTTTATTAAAACAGAATATGGAAAAGAATTTTTATCTTCCGAAGAAATTACTTATAAGAAGAAAGGAACCAGTAAGGTTCAAGATGCCCACGAGGCCATTCGTCCAACATCCCTTGAATTTACACCAGCAGAAGTAAAGGGGGATTTAGATCCAGATCAATTTAAACTTTACGAGCTTATTTGGAATAAATTTATTTCCAGCCAAATGGCTCCAGCAGTTATCGATCAAACAACTGTTCTTTTTGAAAACAACGGCCATTATTTTAAAAGTAATGGATCGATCATTAAGTTTCCGGGTTTCAGAACTGTCTACTTAGACTCTCAAGTTGAAAAGGCATCTAAAAAATCTAGTGATGATGATGAGTCAGAAGAAGCAGAAGTAAAATCGGGAATTCTTCCTGATATTAAAGAAGGTGAGACACTAAAAGCGACAAAAGAAGCTAATAGTGAAGAGCACTGGACTTCTCCACCGCCACGTTTTTCGGAAGCATCTTTAGTAAAAGCACTAGAAGAAGGCGGGATTGGACGTCCATCAACATACGCAGCCATTATTTCTAATATTCAAGATCGTGGTTATGTTGAGAAAATTGAAAACCGCTTTATTCCTACAGAGTTAGGAAAAGTGGTTTGTAAAATGTTAGTAGAATCATTCCCAGAAGTTATGGATGTGGAATTCACCGCTAAAGTTGAAGAACTTCTCGATAAGATCGAAGAAGGTGATGTTTCTTGGAAAAAAGTTTTAAAAGATTTTTGGAACGGATTTGAGGAAACTCTTGAGCGTGCCAAAGAAGAAATGAAAAATCTTAAGAAACAAGCAACGCCTACAGGGATTCACTGCCGTAAATGTGATGCTGGTGAATACCATATTAAATGGGGAAAAAATGGACAATTTCTAGCTTGTTCAAATTATCCAGATTGTACGTCAACTGAAGATTTCAAACGTATGAGTGATGGTAGTTTGGAAATTGTTGAAAAAGAATTTGCTAAAGATCCGTGTACGACGTGTGGAAAACGCATGGCGATTAAAAAAGGGAAATTTGGAAAATTTCTTGCTTGTGAAGATTATCCAACATGTATGACAACGGCACCTTTTACTATTGATGTAACATGCCCGGAATGTAAAGTTGGAAAGTTTGCAGAGAAGAAAAGCCGTTATGGTAAAATTTTCTACGGATGTTCTAACTACCCTCAATGTAACAATGCTATGTGGACTAAACCCTATAATTTTGGTTGTGCTAAATGTGGCCATGCCGTTATGGGAGAAAAATATTCTAAGAAAAATGGCGCACAATTAGAGTGTCCAAAGTGCCGCTACCGCGTCGATTTGGCCGATACGCCATTTGCCCCTAAAGAAGTTGAAGAATCAGTGGAAGTGGGCCTAGATTAGGCCCTTTCCTTTGTCTAATTTCTAGACAGCACTATAGATTTTTCTCTAAATCACCATTTTTTCAAAGAAAATGACAATATATGAGCATCTTAAACCAGGACTGCTCAATGAAAAAAACTATCCTTTCAATTTTTTTGGGAATTTCTCTTATTTCTTCGGCCAATGCCGCTGTCGTTTCATCTTATGATATGAACAAAAGCTGTACTCTCTATCGTACAACAACTGAAACGAAACCAATTCTGAGTCATGAATCAATGGTTCTAAATAAGAATGTCTATGGACTCTCGTTACAAAATATGGATATTGATTTTTTGAAGAAAGAAGTTCGTTTTGATTTAATGGGACTAGTGGTGATGGGAATTAATAAAAGAATTACTAATGAAAGCATTCGTATTGACGAAAAAAATCCTGACTTCAAAGTTTTTACGAATCAATTAAATAGAAAAATTCAATTATTAGAATCAGTATGTCTCGATGGTACTAATCAAGTTCAATCATTTTCATTTTTTGAAAGTGAGTGAGAGATAATCCGCAAAATATTTAGCTACAGCATAAGAGGATCCTTTAAAATCGATTGAAGGATCTTCATCTATCCAGACATTTACTTTATCTGCCTGAAAAGTTTTCGGATCTTTAATGATCGATTCACTCAATCTCACCTGGCTCCCAACAATTGTTTTTTGTTTTTCTAGTAAAAAATCGTGGGGAAAAAGATAAGCCATTTCTTTAAGATTAGGCTCCACACGTCCACTGGCCAAGATAAAATGAGTCTTCTTGGGCAAGAGCGCTGAGATCTTATTTCTTAAGGGAACACCAGTTGCTGAAAGAACATAACGAATTTGATTTTTTAATATATGTGGCATACTCATCTTCCAATAATCGACAGTTTGAATTCCTGCTTTATCAAAGACGATAATGGGAAACAATTGTAGCTCCTTAGTTCCTCTGTAGTTTTCTATAAAGGTTTTTAAGACTTTTTGGCCATGTAGGCGTGGGGAATTTAAATCAGCTTCATTACAACTGATGACAAAACTTTCCATGGCAAAATGAACGGAATGAATTTTAATGAGTGGATGCTTGGGAAGTCGGTGAGGGCAAAATCCAGTATCAATGATGGCAATATTCTGATAGGTCTTTTTATAAAGAGAGTCCTCCGCTAAGGAGGACTCGGCAATGGTAAAATTAGAAATTATTATCGTTACTAGGAATATCGATAGTGTACGGACGGTGTAAGCTAAATTTTTCGTAAGCATTGTCATATAAACCACGGTCAAACTTTTTAAGGTTCTTTTTAAAGTTGTCTTCCATGTTCCCTAAAATATCTTTAGTTGTCGAGCGAACTTTTAATTTCATATCACTTGATACAGGTTTGTAATAACTTAATGAATTACCAACGATATCTTTATAGGCAATTGCTGCTAAATGAATTCCCGCTGTCGCTTCACTTAATGAACCATTGGCACTTGCTTTCATTAAATTATGGATCATGTTCCCATCATTTTCTAAAAGTTTAATCCATTTCTTATCACGGTTAAAAATACCACCTGATTCATCGTAAGCAACACTGATGTTCATTACTTCACCCAAAGATTTGATAGCTGCGATTTGGATGTTTCTTTGTGGAGCAAAGAAGTTTGTACGATTCACTTGATTCTTTAAGTTTTGAACAATCGTTGCATTTGCATCAGCAAAAGGCTTGAAGATTTCTAAGTCAGACACCGCAGTTTCTAGGCTTGATTGAACGTGCATTGTCATGCCTTTTATCTGAGTGCGGTGTGGGTTAGTAAAGTACATTCTACGTTCAGTTTTTGTTTGCGCCAAAGTAAATGGAAAGCTTTGGTTATCTTTGAATGCACCAAATGTTCTCGCTACTTTCAAGCTTTGAGCATTTTGATCAGCGTGAACAAAGAGTGAGTTCTTAGAATTGATCACTAATGCTTCAGTGAGTTTTGTCACAGCCCCTTGACCGTCATCAACGAGGATTGCTGCTTTATCTTGTAAACCATTAGTAACGATTGTTTGATTTAAGTTTCCAAGGGCAAGGTCAAGAACAGAAACAGCTTCAATTCCACCAACTAAATCTAGAACTTGTAGCAGGTCTTGTGAATTTACATTTGAATTCGTCACGATTACAGCTTTGCCAGCTTTTTCTACGTAAGGAGCACGTGCCATTAAATCAAGTGGTAGTGCGAGTTCTCCAACTTTTACGCCTTGGATTTTGATGTCAGCAGAAATTCTAAGTGGGACATATGTTTCTTTTTCGCTAGCAACTAAAAGCTCAGCATCTGATAAGTTAACTGAACCAACTTGTAAGCCATTTAAAGAGTTAAATGGTTTTGCGATAATATTTCCGTTGGCCTTTAAATCAATAGTGATGGCTTCAGAGTAAGCGCGTTTTGAAATATTACTCACTTGAATTTTTAAATTTTGCTTTTTATTGATTAAAGCAAATGCATCACTTAATGAAAGGGCATTTAATTGTAACGGGTACTGAACTCGGATATCTTTAGTGTCTAGAGCCTTTAAAAGATTTTTTCCCAGATCTTCATAATGACGAAGTTGAACTGGATCTTTACTACTTGGCGTAAGTTGTACGCGCATGTGGTCTTTGTATAAAGCACCATTTTTTTCACTCAATGAAATTGTCGACATTGCACCATTGACGATTGTGGTAATTGAACGAGCTGGAATAGCTGGAAGAGCGATATCTTCACCTGAAACAAATTGTGCTTTAGCACCAACTAAGTCTTTTTTCCCGTAGTTTTTAATAACGATCGTGCGAAGAATTCTTTCACCTGGCATGAACACACCATCTAATCTTGCCACGTTACTAATACCACCATCCTGAATGCTAGATGAAACGTATTCTGCTACTGGATGATTTTCATAGATCGCTTTAACTTCAGCTAGACGTTTTTGTCTAAACTCTTCAGTTTTTTGTGCGATATTTTTATCATATGTTTGAGCTTCAACTTTTGTATAAGTAGTGCTTCTGATTTCTTCGTATTTTTCGCTGTAAGCATGAGCTTCCATTGAACGGTAAGCTGTCTTATAAGTTGTGTCCTGGCGATTAGGGTTTGCCGTCGTTTCTTTGAAAGAAATATCAAAGGCACGATTTCTCGCTGGAGAGTATTCTCTGGCGTAAGCTCTTTGATCTTGAGAGCGACGTCCATCTTCATAAGTATCTCGGTATTCTCTTTCTACCGCTGATCTATAGTGACCTTGGTAGTGAGTATCGTAAGACTGATTATAGTCGGCATCGATTCTTCGAATAAATTCTGCATAAACTTCATCGCGATACTTGAAAGCATATCCATCATAGTAAGCTCTTCTAAAAACTTCTTTTGAAGCTGATCTATTTGGATTAAAGCGTGGTCCTTGGTAGTTGGATGGCATTGAAGGAGTACGACGTTCAAATGACCCTAAAAATTCACCTTTAATTTCTGCTTGTTTTAAATCACTATTTTCATAAAGGGCTACAGCTTCACCTTCACCTCGTATTGATCCTACTTCCATACCTTTTTTAATAGCACGGTTTAAACCATCAGTTTCACCCTGTTTCGTTCCCACTAATACAGCATCAGATTTTTCAGCTCTTTGGATTCCGGCCACTTTTCCTTCACGGTTACCAGCATCGATATGGCCTGCATCTGTACCTTGAATGCGACCATCGCGATCTCCTTCAAAACGGCCGCGTTCACTTCCTTCTACTTCTCCCACTTGAGAACCGCGATTATAGTCGCGTTCTCTTCCGGCTCTTTCTCCGTCACGTAAACCATCACTACGACCATCACTTAAGCCGATATCACGACCCATATTGCGAGAAAGTTCTGTCCCGTCAATATCACCATCTCTTTCACCATTAATATAACCTTCACGATTCACTTGATCGATTGAACGGATCAGGTCTTCGCGGTACTGATTAAAAGTGCGTGAAGTTTCGGCCATTCTTCTTTCAGATTCATCTAGGCGCTTAATTAATTGTAAGAGTTCAGTCTTTTGGCGGTTTAACTCAGATAAAATTTGATTTTCTCTTTGCTGTGAATTTTGTTCTAATTTTAAAATCTCAGCAAGCTTCGTATTGATTTGTTGAGAACGAGTTTCAAGTGCAACAAGTTCTGCACGTTTTCTTTCAAGTGGTTTTTGAGCTTCTTCCAGATTTTTTCTAGCGACTAATGAAGTGTCTTGAGCTTTTTTCAATTCAGCTTCTAATTGTCCAATCTCAACTTTTTTTGCTTCAACTTTTGCTTGGCAATCTGCTGATGGGGCTTGTGTACACTGAGTATTTAAATTTTGTAATTCCGCTTTTGCAGCTTCAGTTTTTGCTGTTGCTAATTTTAACTGTGCTTGCGCTTCGTTAGCTTGAGCTTTAATTTGATTAAATCCAGTTTCTAATAATGAGATTTCAGATTTTAGATTTTGAATATTTGTAGAAAGTGTATTTTTTTCTGTATTAAGTTGATTTTTTTCTTGAGGAAGATTTTGAAGTTTTGTTCTTAAAGCAATTAATTCTTGCTCTAAATTTTTAACTGAATTTTCTTTTTCAATACGTGCCTTTTCAGCTTCGGCCAATTGAAACTTAGCTTGTGCTTGGTTTTGTTGGTACACACGAAAATCTGGATCATCTTCAAGTTTAAAACTTGGCTGGCCATAATAGGCCAATACAACAGCAGGATTTAGTAACATTAGTAGCGCAAGTTTTGATAGCTTCAAGTGTAACCCCTCTCGAAAAGATTCAAATGATACCAGTGAGCAGTGTCAATAAGACGCCAAAAAGAGACAATTGGATTCCTCTTGTCCCCAAAAACCAGAATCCGTTCGGTTTGCTATTGGACTTATAACATCAAAAGCAAACCCGATGCCAAACGCTGCAATTATTACATGTTAGGGGGTGTAAGTTTTTTAGACACTTTTAAAAGAGCTAGTAAAAGGTACAAGCTTGTGCCTGTCATAAAAGATTAACTGGTACGCTTTTGAAAATCATTTAGGTCGTTATCTTTTTAGGAGTTATTTATGATGAAAGCAAAAGTATTAATCTTTTCATTGGCATCAGTGCTAAGTGTTTCTGTCTTGGCCAAAAAATATGTTTCTTATGCCCCATCTAATGATGAACAACAATTTTGTCTCGACCGTAATGATGAAAACTTCTCTAAAGAATTAGTGAACGATCCACATAACCTCATGGCCTTTAGAAACCAAGGTGGAATTGGGGGTGGTGGAGTGTGTTGGTGGCATTCGCGTTTTCAACGAAATGCTCTTTATTTGACAGTCTTTAAACCAGAAGAGAAAAGACCAGTAATCAGTGAAGTCGAAAAAATCATCAAAAAAATCCGCAAAGGAAAAGAAGTGGTTGTTATTCCTGGTTATGAAAATTTTTATGAATTCACATCGCATAATCGCTCTTTAGTTCAAAAAGAATTGGAAGCTTGGCAAGTAAATGATGGTGCAGTGAAATTCGCATGGGTGAAAGGCTTATCGGGTAATAATATTGTTAAGCCAGAAGAACTTAAAAGAATGATGGATGAATTGTATGAAGAAGTAGAAGGGAAAAATACAATCGCCTATCAAAAATTACAAATCAAAGGAATAACGGCTCATGCATGGCTTGTTGTGAACATGAAACAAGTGGGTGAAGATGGCTATGATCTAGAAGTGATTGATAGTAATGAACAGTATATGACTAGGGTTTATAAATATCGTTTAGGTGACACGAATTTTACCCATTGGTTTTATGGAGATTTCACACCTTATTTAGAAAAAACGAATGAAATGGATAAGATCAAGACGGTCATTGATGAGAAATGCCGTCCTGATAAATTAGATTCTTAAATTAACTTATTTGATGAGCGAAACTGTAAATCCCAGCCGGCAGGATTCGCTCATCTTTTTCATTATGATGGGCTATTCCAATTTCGCCAGTTTGAATGACTTTTCTACATGTATGCTGACTCATAACATTTCGAAGCGCTTCTTGTTGCACTCCATGAGTATGAGAGCTTAAAAGGAAAAAACTTTTCTCTTTAGTTAATACTTTATAACAATCATTAACAAATTCTTGAATATGGTTTTCAAATTCCCAAAGTTCTTTATCCGCTCCATGTCCCCAGCTCGGTGGATCGGCAAGAATACCATCGTATTTAAAACCTTTTTTAATTGAATGTTTTAAAAATTCACGGACATCTTGGTGAACAAAGTTAATTTTTTGATTTCCTAAACTAGACTGACGTTGATTGTCGCGTCCCCAGTTAAGTACTCCCTTGGCAGAGTCTACGTGGAAGACTTCAGCACCTGTCGCCGCTAAGGCCATACTCGCGCCACCGGTGTAACCAAAGAGGTTTAAGAATTTTACTTGGCGGTTAAGATCTTTTTTAAGCTTTAGAGCTTCTCTTGTTAACAAATCCCAAACAGGTTCTTGTTCAAAGAAAATTCCACAATGTCCAAAAGAAGTGAGTTTTAACTTAAATTTTAATTCAGTTTCTTCACAATTAGTCCAACGATAGAAGAGATCACTTGGTTCACCTTTTAAGTGTTTCCAGTGTCCACCACCGTCTTTTTGGCGCATACAAATAGAAGTGACCTTTTTCCACTCTGATTC
>JAKLJM010000346.1 GCA_023151145.1 Bacteriovoracaceae bacterium
TACGAATTCATGGTCATGGCAGCTAAAGATAATATTTGATTCAAATTTCTTTAAAGCTTCGTTCACAGAAGTGATGCTTTCAAGATCCAAGTGATTCGTTGGACCATCCATTAAAAGAACGTTGGGGGCTTCTAACATCATTTTAGAAAGCATCATACGAACCTTTTCTCCCCCAGAAAGAACATTGGTTTTTTTCAAACCTTCTTCACCTGAAAAAAGCATACGACCTAAAAAACCACGTACAAATGACTCATCTTTATCTTCTGAAAATTCTCTTAACCAATCAACTAAGTTATAGCGACCGTCGTTGAAATAGCTTGAGTTATCACTCGGAAAATAAGAACGTTGAGTGGTCACTCCCCAAGTCACTTTACCAGAATCTGGTTCTTGTGCTCCACCTAAGATATCGAGAAGAGTCGATTGAGCAAGATCGTTTCCTAAAAGAACAATCTTATCACCTTTGTTAACAGTAAATGAGATGTCTTTGAATAAGACTTTTCCTTCAACCGTTTTTGATAATTTTTCAACATATAAAACTTCTTTACCAATTTCTCTTTTTGGCTTGAAGTGAACATAAGGGTATTTTCTTGAAGAAGGTTTAATGTCTTCAAGAGTAATTTTATCTAACATTTTTTTACGAGAAGTTGCCTGACTTGACTTAGAAGCATTGGCAGAAAAACGTGCAATAAAGTCTTTTAATTCTTTTATTTTCTCTTCAGTTTTTTTGTTAGCATTTGATTTCAGTGTGAGTGCTAATTGTGAAGATTGATACCAGAAATCATAGTTACCGGTATAAAGTTGGATTTTTCCAAAATCAATATCGGCCATATGAGTACATACTTTATTTAAAAAGTGACGATCGTGTGAAACGACAATAACAGTATTTGGAAAATCTAAAAGAAAATTTTCTAACCAATGAATCGCTTTAATATCTAAGTGGTTGGTAGGCTCGTCTAGAAGAAGAATGTCTGGCTTACCAAAAAGAGCTTTAGCTAGTAGTACTTTTACTTTCTCTCCACCAGTTAATTCTTTTAATTTTTTATTAAGTAAATCTTCTTTTATTCCAAGACCTGATAATAAAACTGCTGCTTCTGATTCTGCTTCCCAGCCATTCATTTCAGCAAAGAGTGCTTCTAATTCAGCAGCGCGAACGCCATCTTCATCAGAAAAATCTTCTTTGGCATAGAGTGCGTCTTTTTCTTGCATGACTTCCATGAGCTTTTGATTTCCCATGATCACCACGTTGATGACTTCAAACTCTTCATAGATAAAGTGATCTTGCTTTAAAACAGACAGACGTTGTCCGGGTGTAATAATAACATGGCCAGTTGTTGTCGCAATTTCACCTGCCAAGATTTTAACAAATGTCGACTTTCCCGCTCCGTTAGCACCAATTAAGCCGTAACAGTTTCCAGGCGTAAATTTAATATCTACTTCATCAAAAAGTTTTCTGGCCCCAAATTGAAGCGATACATTCGAACAGGCGATCATAAGTTATCCTTAGCTACATCTATTTGTTTTTCTTCTTATAGTAGAATTGTGAGAAATTGTCAGGGTTATTCTGAACCATGAAACCATTACTTGACGCGCAGCTTGATAGTTTTTATTAGGAAAAAATAAGAAAGTCCAGTATTAAATCCTCAAGTGAATTAACTGAATAAAGGCCAATGGCTTAATAAAACAGGAGTTCGTATGCAGGATTTACCTCATTTTGAGTTTTTACCTCGTCAGCGTTCGGCGCGATTAGCGGTGGAGAAGGCAAGACATACAGTTCAAGTAAATAATGAATTTATCAATGAACTTAAAAAAGAGAATCAGTTAGAAACGGACATATTGGCAGAGAATGAAGCAGAGTTACCTTTAGGTAAAGATGACTATGATCCCTATGATCTGGCGAACATCCGAACTTCTAATGGTTTTTCTGATTTTTTTAGAGAGATTTTTGATATTTAGCCTTAAAATAACCAATATAACATTATGAATTTAAGGTAAGCCATATGTCGAAAAAATCTAAAAAAAGAGATCACAAACATCACTCAACTTCTATCAACAATAAAGAAGTCGCCAAAGAGCAAAGAAAATTAGGAAAAATCCATATTGGTATCCTCATTGCTATGATCATCGCAGCTTTATTTTTTGTTATACCAAAAATCCAAGCTTAGTTTTTACAAAAAATTTTTGAGGTATTGATATGTCGACTAGTGGATTTCATGTGGGCCAGAGGTTCATGAGTGAAACTGAACCTGAATTAGGTTTAGGGATGATTGCGCAAGTAGAAGCGAAAACGGTGCAAATCCTTTTTTTGGCTTCTGGTGAAAAGAGAACTTATGGGACAAAAGGTGCTCCCTTAAAGAGAGTCGTTTTTAGTGTGGGTGATGAAGTCACCTTGAGAAATGGTGAAAAATTCATCGTTAAAAATTATGAAATTCAAAACAATCTCATTCATTATCTTACGGAAGAAAATGCTAATGTCGATGAGCGTGAGCTATCAGATGCGATAAGTTTTAATAAACCTGAGGAGCGTTTATTTAATGGTGAATCAGATTCTATGGATCTTTTTGAACTCCGTTATCGAACATATCAAGTTCAAAAAGCATGGAAAACTTCTAAGGCGCGAGGTTTTATTGGCGGAAGATTAGCGCTATTGCCACACCAATTATATGTAGCGAGTACGGTGGCGAAAAGGTCTCATCCGCGAGTCTTGTTGGCCGATGAAGTCGGTCTTGGAAAAACCATTGAAGCAGGGCTTATAATCCATCAAATGTTAACCACTGAAAGAGTGGAGCGAGTCTTGATAATTGTTCCTGACTCCTTAGTCTATCAATGGTTCGTTGAGATGTTACGTAAATTTAATTTAACTTTTACTACCATTAATCAAGAAACTCCGCTTGAGATGGGAGTAAATCCATTTAAGGAAAAAGAATTAATCATCGTTAATATTGGTTTA
>JAKLJM010000347.1 GCA_023151145.1 Bacteriovoracaceae bacterium
TAAAAGTTGCTACAAGGTTACTCTGAGTCTTCGAGCTTTTCTAGTCTTTTTCTTGAGGAACTAAGGTTCTTTTCAAAGGTTCCTGGAACCTTTTTTGAAGAATTAAAAATCTACTGGAAATGACGCCATCATTTCAATCTTTTTATCCGCCGCAGAATCAGTAAATTGAGGCTTATTGTTCGTAGATGAAAGACGAGCTTTTACATTAGATGTTAATTCATGGTCTACAAAGGCAATCCAAGTCGAGTCCCCTGTATGAAATTCCGATCCCGCACGCAATCCAACATCTTTGAATTCTTTTGAAGCAATGGTTCGCAAATTTCCATTCAAGGCCACTGTCGTTTCGTATTGGAAATATGGGTTACGTAATTCAACGATAGCTTTTCCAGTAAGTGGTCGTGCTTTAAATTTTAGAGCAAAATCTTTTGTCACACTAACTGAAGCTTGAGGCTTTAGCGCTTTTTCGACTTTTCCAACAGAATGAAATGTTGATCCTTCTTCGGCGTTTTTGATTTCGCCCGCTAATCTTTTATCAGCATACTTCCAAACGTTTCCTAAAATCATCTTCTTTCTATCATCAACTGTTGGCGTATCATAAAGTTCTGTCGATTCTAAATTCCATTGTCTCGCATACTCATCAGTTTTATCCCAATTCGACAAACGATCGCGCATGCCTGACATCACACCGCTATCATCATCTTTAAGCCAAACTTCTACCCATGTATTTAACGTTTGAGGGGCGACGATGACTTCCTCATCTGGAGCTCCACTAGATGCTGGTTTACGGTTTAATGAATCTAAATCACTAGCGAAGCTTTTCATTGTCAAAAAACTATACAGGATAACCTGACTAATTTTTAAACATCTTGAAGTTGAAAGTGTTAAATTTTTCATAGCTTATGCCTTTCGCTAGAGTATTCTTACTCTATAATAAGCAATTGCTGTGCCAATTAAGACCTTACAAAGTGTAATACAAAAGAAATTGCATTAGACGTAGACGCTCTATGGGAGTTATCCCTTTGAAGGGATAGGTGTCCATAACCGCGGCAAAATGATCAATCCCGCCCTTTATAAAACACTTTGCCCCCGGCAGACATGTTCCACGTAAAAGAGCAATTCCATCATTGGTGTCTCTCGTTTCTAAGTGAATAACTTTAACCAAGGGAGAGAGAAAGGGATTTTTTTCAGGGGCAGTCGTTAAATATGTCGAAAGATCGCGCTCTTGAACCTAGAAGAATAAACTTTAGTTAAACTTAAGAAAAATATAACCGATCAACTTCAATATAAGACATCTTTAATTTTTAAAATTCACTCCATTAGGAAGACTTGCATGGAAAAAAAACAAATCTCTTTCAGATACAAACTCATTGCTAGTATTTTAATTGTAAGTACCATTCCTCTTATTGTTTCAGCTTTCTATAATCTTCATCATTCTACGGAAGCTCTAAAACATGCTGCTTTTGAAAAACTTGAATCCGCAAAAGAATCAAAAAATAAAAGTATCTCTAGATACTTGAGTTCAATTACTAATCAAATCATCACCCTCTCTCACAACAAGATGCTAGTAGATGCAACAAATGAATTTAATATTGCTTTTAAGGCCGAATCCAATGCTCCGACAAAAGAAGAACTAGATAAACTAAAATCTTACTACGACAAAGATTTTGCCACTGAATACAAAAATAAAAACGAAACCGAAGTTTCTATTAGTAATTATTTAACTAATATTTCTGCCAACGGATTAAAGTTACAGCAAGCATTCATTGCAGAAAATGCAAATCCCTTAGGATCAAAACATTTACTCGATGAAGCCGAAAGAACTCCTCAGTATTCTGCTGCTCACAAAATTTATCACCCCATACTACGCGAATTTTTAGAAACATTCGGTCTCTATGACATCTTTATTATCGATATCGAATCTGGAAATATTATTTATACCGTTTTCAAAGAATTAGACTTTGCCACTTCACTTAAAACTGGTCCCTATAAGGATACAGGATTAGCTAAAGCTTATAAGCAGGCATTAGATATTACCGATAAAAAACAATATGCCATCGTGGACTTTGAACGTTACCAACCAAGCTATGAAGCTCCTGCATCTTTTATTGCTACTCCTATTTGGGATGGAAATAAAAAAGTAGCGATCTTAGCCTTTCAAATGCCCTTAAATATTATTAATGAAATCATGAGTGAGAGAGCAGGTCTTGGAAAAACTGGTGAAACATATTTAGTCGGCAAAGATTTGAAACTTAGATCTGATGCTGTCCAAAATAAAGATTTCAATCTCTTTAATTCATTTAATAAAAATAAGATTGTAAACTCTCCTAAAATTGCCGAAGCTCTCGATGGAAAATCAGGTAGTGTGATTACAAAAAACTACGATAATCACGAAGTTCTATCCTCTTATGATCGATTACAATTTAAAGATTTACCATGGGTGATTTTCGCTGAACAACAAACTTCCGACGCTTTTAGTTCTGCCAATGAATTAAAAATTACGTTTACACTCATTATTGTGGTCTCTGTCTTAATTGTCATTGCTGTAGGATTAATTATTTCTAATAGTCTTTCTAACCAAATTGAAGTTATTGTAGAAAAATTTTCTTCCAGCGTCCATGAAGTTCAAAATTCAAATCAAAAACTCGATCTTATTAGCCATAAACTTTTTAATTCAGTTCAGACTCAAATTTCTAGTATCACTGAAAGTGCCGCCGCCATGGATGAAATATCGGCCATGATTAAAAACAATGCACACTCCTCTGAAAGAGCTTCGGAACTCTCTCACACAACAAAAGATTGTGCGTTTAATGGGAAGTTAAAAATTGATCAAATGATGGTTGAAGTACAAGACATTTCAAAAAGCTACGACTCTATTGAACAAAGCATGGAAGTGAATAATCAAAATTTAGAAAAATTTTCTCATGTGATTTCTGACATTGCTCAAA
>JAKLJM010000348.1 GCA_023151145.1 Bacteriovoracaceae bacterium
GGGTGTTACCATTACAAAATATCTTGGCCAAAGATATTTCGTCTGCGATGAGAGTTGCAAAGATTAAAGATTTAGCTGGCTGGGGGGGAAGTTTTTATTATTGGCATATGCCCTTAGTCGACGCTTTAGGAAAACCGATGAAAGATCCATTTACCAAAGATAAGTCTGATTATTTAACGGTAGGTGATTCCATTTTACGCAATCAAGATCAGGTAAAACGTTTTGTCATGACTTTTATTTTAACTGTTACCAGTACACCTTACACAACAGCTCTATCAGATGCACCAGGTCTTTATCGTGCCTTATTGGCCATTGAAGAACTCCCAGACATTGTCCGCTTACCAATTGTTAGAGGGATTAAAAAAATTGATCCCATGATGGGGGAGAGTTTAGGTCTTTTTCTAAGCGAATAGTCGCTTTTAAACTCTTTTCGTCAAGCGTATTTATCTTGCTTCAGCATTAGAGATTTCCTAAACTTGAAACATAAAAAATAACTTATGTCATAAGGTGCTTTATGTTTAAATTTTTTCTTCTCTTTATATTAGTCTTTAGTTTAGAAATAAAAGCGAAAACATTTATAAATTGCAGTGAAGCTAACCCGACGACTTTTAATCCCCAACTCGTCAATGATGCTCCCACTTTAAATGCTTCTTCCATCACTTTGTATAGTCGCTTATTGAGATTTGAATTAGGGACAACTAAGCTAGTTCCTGCTTTAGCTGAATCTTATCAAGTCTCAAAAGATGGTCTGACTTACACTTTTAATTTAAGAAAAGGTGTAAAGTTTCATAGCACCAGCTATTTTAAACCCACACGTGATTTTAATGCCGAAGATGTTTTATTTTCCATCAATCGCCAAAGACTAAAAGATCACCCTTACTATATGGTAGGTGGCGGAATTTATCCTCCTTATCAAGGAAATATCAAAGACAATATTAAAAGTGTTGAAGCGGTTAATCCTTATCAAGTAAAAATTGTCTTAAATGAAGTTCAAGCGCCTTTTATTGGTTATATGGCCGGTCAGTTTATGAGTATTTTATCTGCGGAATATGCAGACAAACTTTTAAAAGAAAATAAAAAAGAGGAGATAGATTCAAAACCCATAGGTACTGGTCCTTTTGTGTTTCAGTCTTTCGCTAAAGATAGCGCCGTGAAGTTCACCGCCTTTGAAAATTATTGGGATAAAAAAAGTTACAAAGGAAATCCCAATAATAAAATTGATCGTTTGATTTTCGCCATCACTCCAGATCAAGGTGTTCGTTATCAAAAATTAAAAACTGGTGAATGTCATTTTGTCACATTGCCTAGTCTTTCAGATTTAGATGACATGAGAAAAAATCCCAAAGTTCAAGTGATAGGCCAAGAAGGGATTAATCTAGGTTATTTAGGTATGAACGTGACTAAAAAGCCTTTTGACAATATCAATGTGAGAAAAGCCATTCATCATGCGCTTAATCGTAAGTCCTATTTAGATGCCATTTATTTTGGCACAGGAATCATGGCCAAAAATCCTCTCCCACCAACGGTTTGGGGTTATGATGAATCTACTAAAGATTATGACTACAATGTCGAGCTCGCTAAATCTTATATGAAAAAAGCAGGCCTAGAAAATGGTTTTGAAACTGAAATGTGGACGCTTCCTGTGGCCAGACCCTATAACCCAGATGGAAAAAAAATGGGTGAATTAATGCAGGCCGATCTCTTAAAAATTGGAATTAAAGTGAATCTAGTGTCATTAGAGTGGCAAACATTTTTAAAGAAATCTCGTACAGGGGAACAATCTCTTATTCAGTTTGGTTGGACAGGAAATGCCGATCCCGATACATTTTTAAATGATCTTTTAAGCTGTGCCAGTGTGGAGTCTGGAAACAATACCGCTAGATGGTGTAACAAAGAGTTTAATGATCTTATTGTAAAAGCTCGCCAGACTGTCGATCAGAAAAAACGCATTGAGCTCTATAAAAAAGCTCAAAAGGTTTTTAAACGCGAAGTTCCTTGGGTGACTTTGGCCCATTCAAAAGTATTTCGCGCGATGAGCACGAATGTGAAAAATTTTAAAATTGATCCTTTTGGATATGACTATTTTGATCAAGTTGAAATGCAATAATTTATTCGATAATACTTTTTAATTCGATAGTATAGGGTGGTCTGATCGAAAAGTTTTTAAAAGCTCCAGGGCTTTTAGGAATTAATCGAAAGATCACCTTTTTTGTTTGGGGATCGTTGATCGTTTCAAGTTTTAGGATCAGTTCTTTTTTAGGATTTTCTGGGTCAATTAAGCTAAATTCATTTTCATTCAGGTTTTTAATTTTTGAAATATAATGAAAAATTCGAACTGGGTTTTCTAGACCAGGCATTTCTGGTTGATAATCTTCAAAGGGATCTCTTGGATGGCGAGGTTTTGGACCACCATAGCTTGGAGTCTTTTTTTCTTCAATTTTAATTTGCCAAATTTGTTTAAATTTAGATTGAATAATAAGTTGGTTTAATTCTTTTCCATAAAAAGTCTGACCATAGATTTGATGATTTTTCTTCAAGAAGGAAGAGGTGATATTTAATTGATGCTCATTTTTAAAGAGGTCAATATATTTAATAAGTTCGTATTCAACTAGACCATTGTTGACATCAATATTTTCTTTTACTTTTAATTCATTTGAAATTGTTATTGTTTCATTTAGTAATTCTTCAGATGTATTCTCGGTTAATTCTTTGGCGTTGAGGTCACTTATGATGATGTTTATTAAACTTACTGGACCACAAAGCGAGCTTGTGTTGTCCTTTGGTATAAGGCCTCGTTGATAGAACCGTTGATCTTTTTGATCAATGTAAAAAGGTTGAGCCAAATCACTGGCATAATTAAAAGAATGCCAACTAAGAAAAAAAACAAAAATGATCCAATTAAATTTTTTCATTCTTATTTTTT
>JAKLJM010000349.1 GCA_023151145.1 Bacteriovoracaceae bacterium
AGTAATTCCTGCTTAATTTTTTTGTCATTCTGTATCAAATGAGATATTTCAAGGGAGCTTTTAAGCTCCCTTTTTTATTTTAAAAAAGTCAGACATTAGACTGAAGCGATTCAGACTGGAAGAAAGATGAAATTTATCGATGAAGTAAAAATCACAGCAAGCTCAGGTCACGGTGGCCCTGGAGCAGTGAGTTTTCGTAGAGAAAAAGGCGTACCGTTTGGTGGCCCTGATGGTGGCGATGGTGGCGTCGGCGGATCTGTTTACGTCCTAGCAGATGAGGGTATCAACACTCTCATTCACTTTAGAGGTCAAAAAGTCTTTAAAGCTGAAGATGGCATCCCTGGATCAGGCAGAAACCTCAATGGTCGCTTTGGAGAAGACCTCATTTTAAAAGTTCCCGTAGGAACAATTGTACGAGATGCAGAAACCAATCAAGTGATTGCCGATCTCACAGAACATGATCAAAAAATCCTTATAGCAGAAGGCGGAAATGGTGGGCGTGGAAATTCAAATTTCCAATCGGCCACAAACCAAGCCCCAAGAATTGCTCAACCAGGTCTTCCTGGAATTACTTTAAATTTAGAACTAGAGATTAAACTTTTAGCAGATATCGCTTTAGTTGGATTACCTAATGCAGGTAAATCAACTTTGATCTCAGTTATTTCTGCAGCTAAACCAAAAATTGCGGATTATCCCTTCACTACTCTTGAACCAAATTTGGGAGTTGTAACTGTTGGTGAAAAAGATTTCGTAGTCGCTGATATCCCAGGTCTCATTGAAGATGCATCTGAAGGAAAAGGCTTAGGAATTAAATTCTTAAAACATATTGAAAGAACCAAAGCCCTTGTTCATTTAGTAGATATCTCTTGGTGTCTTGATGAGTACGAAGCTTTCGATCAATATGTCGTCATTAGAGAAGAATTGAAAAAATACAGTGAAGAGCTGGCCGGGAAAAAGGAACTCGTTTGTTTAACGAAGATTGATGCTATGACTGATGAAGAAATTCAAAAGTTTCAAAAATTCTTCGAAGAACAACTGGATAGAAAAGTTGTTCCACTATCTGCGGTCTCTGGTAAAAATGTTGAACTTGTAAAAACGCTAATGCTAAAAAGCATTACTGATTCAAAAGAATAGGATTAAAAAATGAGTACGAATGAATTTTTAGATAAAGAAATTAAAAAAATAATCGAAGATAAAAAATGGGAATTCCCAGTGAACAATGCCATGGCTGGTGCCTATGTGATGGGACACTTTAAAGGGATTAACTTAAAAATTTTAGATCTTCGTTCAACAAGTGGAATTGCTGATTTATTTGTTCTTGGCTCAGCTACAAACCAAACTCAAGCAGCGGCAATGGCCGAAGAAATTTCAAAACAAATGCGCAACAATGGTTATGAAGCCATTTCAAAAGAAGGTTTAAAACAAACCACTGATTGGATTCTTCTTGATTACGGAGATATCATTTTCCACGTTTTCTTAGAATCTTCTCGTTATGTTTACGATCTAGATAATCTATATTCAAAAGCTACGACAGTAGAAATTCCAGAGGAATATTACTACTCTGACTCATCGACAACAACTCGTCCGGTTGGAGATGATGGTAGAGGTTATTTCTAGTCATCATGCGCGAAGTACACTTAATAACGGTTGGTGCCCTTAAAGACACCAACCTAGAATTTCTAGAGAACGATTACCTCAAAAGACTAACGCTTTTTAAATTTAGCATTCACGAACTCAAAGCACATTCAGAAGATCTTAATAAAGAAGCCAAAGAAGTTATCAAAAAATTAAACGATATTGGGAAAGCTAGTTCGCGAAAAATTGTTTTGCTTGAAGAACGTGGTAAAAAATTTAGTAGTCCTAAATTTTCTGAATGGTTTAATGATTTTTTAGAAAATCATGATCCCATCATTTTTATCATTGGCGGAGCTGCTGGACACGGAAAAGAAGTTCTCGATCTTCCCCATGCTTCACTTTCTCTTTCTGAAATGACCTTTCCTCATAAAATCGCCAGACTCCTTTTAATCGAACAGATCTATAGGGCGGAAACGATCATCAAAGGTCATCCCTACCACAAATAAAAGGCAGTATTTTAAGCAAAAAAACAGCCAACTATCTATTTTCACGTCCGAACTTAATAAAATCAGTCAAATAACCGATAATGCTTAAGAAGTTTATCTACCAGGATTTTATTATGAAAAAAATCGTCGTCTCTTTATTTTTACTCGCTCTTCATATTTCAGTTTTGGCAGATCAAAAAGCAAGTGCCGCAGGTGATATTGCCAAGAAAATTTTAGAAGATTTTCACCAAGCCATTTACGAATATAATTTAGATGTAAAAAATCCTAATGAGAAAATTATTAAACTTGAAACAGATCCATACTACGTTCTTTCATTGAATAAAAACAAATTAAAATTCAATGCCACTGATTATTTATCTAATCAAATTACAGTAAATGACAAACGAGTGAGATGGTCTGATTTAATGGATTTACAAATTCAATCTCAGAAAAAAACAGGATGGTTTTTTAATAAATTTTCGATAAATGTACATGCTTCTGGTGATGAGTTTTTAGATGCCTCTTCACTTAATCTTTCAGCAAGTGATACAAAAATATTAGTAGCCTCAATTGGAAAACTGACTAAAAATTTAGAAGAGATTGGATTAACTTGTGTTTTTAGTTGTAAAAACAAAACACGAAAAGCAAATTTACAGAAAATGTTAGGAACTATTAATTCCCAATTAGCAGATTGTGAAAATCAAAAAGAAGCACAAGAGAAATCACTAAGCAAAGCTAAGTACTTTCGTGTGAGTGACTCACTTTATTCTATTTATAGTACTGAATTTAAATCGATGAAAAAATTCATTGAAGAAGTTTATATTATGAATACGAAAAAATCTGGTGCATTTTTTGAAGAT
>JAKLJM010000350.1 GCA_023151145.1 Bacteriovoracaceae bacterium
CATTTGAGGCAATACCACAAAACAATCAAGAGAGTCTTTATTGGCAAAATATCTTTTTTTCTGACAACAATTATTCACGCAGCAAGATTTTACCAATTTCAGAAAAACCTTTAGAAGAAATTTTTGTTTTGAGAAAAAATATATCGATTCATTATCCTCATCAGAACAAGCCCTCTGGTTTATTAGAATCGTTTGAAACAACGACGAGTGCTGGTCCAAAATTGAAACTTGATGCCCTTAAAATTTTTCACCAAATGAGTTCTCAAGAGCGTTCCTATTCACTTTGGAATAATTGACTTGAGTATAAGAAAATTCTCTCTTAAACTTTAGATATGAAAAAAACTAACTTAAGTAACTTCAATTTATTTCTTTTTGACATGGACGGGACTCTGGTTAACACCGAACCTCTCCATGCCCGTGCCATGGATAAAGTTTTGCAAAAAAATCATCTCAATCACCAAATTGGTGACGATGAATCCATGGAACATTTTATGGGAATGACCGACACCTCTGTTTTAAAAGAATTGTGTCCGGAATTAACAGATCATGAAATAGATAGACTCATCCAAGAAAAAAATATTGTCCTCAGAGAAATCCTAAATGAACTAGATCAACACACGAAGGATCAGCTTACCGCCCCTGGACTTTTAAATTTATTAGCTTATATCAAAGAACAGAACAAAAACTTAGCTGTTGTAAGTGCTAGTGAAAACGCCATTGTTGAAGCAACCCTAAAAGCTTTTGATCTCATTCATCATTTTGATTTTTGGTTCGGGAGAGGATCGACGACAAGAACAAAACCTCATCCTGATCCCTATATTGAAGCCATGAAAAAAGCAGGATTCCCCCAAGCAGAAACGGTGATATTTGAAGACTCACCAACGGGTCTTAAGGCCGCCAAGGACTCAGGTGCACAAATCATTGAGGTAGCACCATTTTCTTCTATGCACTACCTCAAGGATTATAGATTTATTCTTTAGAAATTCACGTAATAAGTTAAGCTTGATGCTAATCGATCGGTATCGCCAAAGAGTTGTCCGAAATTTAATTTGGCATGAGTTGCTTTAGTTACTTTGTATTTTAAACTAACATCGACGACAGAGTTATTAAGTAATAATCCTTTTGTCGTTGAGTAATTTCTTAAGTGACCAAAGCCAAAACTTCCTTCTAAATCATTTGCTAATTCTCTAGAGAACTTTGTCATGAAAAGAGTTTCGTCTGCTTTTTTTGCACCACTTGCTAAACCAATATAAGCAAGCTCTGTGTTTGACATATAATTAAATGAATTATTGTTTACGACACTAGACAATGTATCAAATCCTGAAGCAATTAACCCCCCATCAAGAGTCAACGCTGCTAAAGCTTCAAATTTAACGATGGGAAAATCTTTAGTAAATTTTAACGCCATTGAATGATGCCAATCTTGATAAACGGCATCCCCAGTTCCATTGCCAACTAACGTATAATAAGTATCAACGGCAAATGAATCAGCAAAATAAGTTAATTGCGGAGTGAACTGCTTTACGTCTCTTAGTTTTAAAGTCCCAGTTGTGTTGCCTTGTTTTTGTAAAAACCAACCAGTTTGTAGAGCGTAGCTTAAATTTTCTTTTTTACCGTAATAATTGACTGAATACATATCTAAATCATCGCGCCCATTAGTTGTGACACCTTCTGCTCTTTTGTCATAAAGAGCAACTAAAACATCTTGGCCTATAAATTTGGCAACAGCTAAGCGATCACGGCGTTCATCACTGGTTAAAAATGAACCAGGTGAAGTCACTGCCTGTCTTCCTACTGAAACAAAATATTCGCCCTTGAAATAATCAAAATGAGCATAATCTAAACGAATATTTTCATTATTGCCGAAATGATGAGTGCCAGAAGTCGAACCAGTTGCGCTTCTCACATCACCTTGAGCTGTTGAAGAATTATAAATAGCACCAAATTTCACAGTCACAAATTCATCGGCCTTAATGGCAGATTTTAATCTCAAATAACTATTAAAGCTTGAGTCCCCAGTGTCCCCTGTTCTATTTTTGGTTACAGCGCGAACAAAACCATCCCCAGAGAGTGTAAGTTGATTGGGAGTTTGCGTTTGGGCAAAAAGTTGAATCGACCCAAAAAAAAGCGTAAAAGCGGCGACCATTATTTGTTGCATGGAATCCTCTCCTAAAATTGTTGAGGGCACATTCTAGGAGAGGCATTCTTATTCGTCAAAAGTTAGATTTACTCACTTTTATGGTAAGCCATGGATTTTCTATAGGTTCATATGAAAAAGTTTTGAACATTTTGCTTTTTCAAACAAACGATCATATCGACTCACAGCTTTAGATTCATGAACGACATCCATCATAATTTTTCCAAAGTAAGCATTACTTAAATATTTGTCTTTTTTCTCTAACTCTACTTCTAATCCACCAATAATTCTTTTGGCGTAGATGGCAGATAGATAATGTCTTTGAATTTTTTCAATTTGCGTGAGAATAAGAGTCGATTCTTCATCGTTTCTCATACCGTAAAAATTATGTGTATAGGTGTTAAAAAGATCGCGATTGATAGCTAAAAAATCATATCCTAAATCTGCTACCGATGTAACATAGGCCCAGCCCTGTCTTAAGGCCTGTAGGTCTTGGCAAAAATAAGTTCTTTCTAAGTTTGTAATATCATCGTCAAAACTTTCAGCTTCTACTTCACGGATGATATTAATGTGTCGTTTTTCTAAGCGCTGTTTTCCTTTTTGCCATTCTTCTAGTTCTTGGCTTGATTTTTTCATTGAATAATCTATGAATTTAAATCCGTATTGACCGAAAACTTGTTTATTAATGGCATTCATATTATCGATAATCGCCACTGAATTTTCTGATCCATCATCAAATCGATCGAACATTTTT
>JAKLJM010000351.1 GCA_023151145.1 Bacteriovoracaceae bacterium
TAGAGCAATAATTCCATAAGGGAATCGATCGAATCCCCCCTTGTAGAGAAAAATGAGGGCCTAATGGCCGCTTATAAAATTCTTTTTTTAGGATTTTTTAAGGAAATTTGGCTTTTTTGAACTGTTTATCTATATTAAGACCGAAATTAGGCTAAGGTTTTCGTTAGCAAAATTAAATCTGACTAAAACTCTCGGTCTTCTCGGTTTGCAGTGGATTGCTCCGAATCAATAGTATTTTAATCAACAAACAAGCATAAGAATTTTTCGTTTAAAATTAAATTGCGAATCAAATTTTAAGGAGAATTCTTATGCTTAATGAAAGTGTAACACGAAGTATTTTGCTTCCTGAACTTAAATTTATTAAAGAAATAATCGTAAAAGACAAACGCTATTTCTATTGTGAGAAGCAATCCAAATTTGAAGTTTGTCCAAAATGTGCATCAAAATGCTCTACTATTTATGACCATGTATTTGTAACTATAAGAGATGCTCCTATCAGACAAAGACATGTCATTTTAAAAATCAAAAAAAGAAGATTTCTTTGTAAGACTTGTAAAAAACCCTTCAGAGAACCCGTTCAAGGCGTTTTTAAAGGCTTTAGAACGACACAAAGACTTAGATCCCACATTCGTTGGGCCGCTGAAAATTACTCTGATTTAAAGCGCGTATCAAAGTATACCAATGCTTCAAGTTGGCTAGTCTATAAATCATTTTATCAACAAGTCGAACTTGTTCTTCGTGAATACAAATCTCCATGGCCAAAAACAATTGGAATTGATGAACATAGCTTTCTTCGAAGTGCTAAAAAACATAAAACAGATTTTGTGACCGTTTTTATAGATTATACAAATAAACGTATGAAAGAAGTCGTACTAGGTAAAGCCATTGGTGATTTAACACAATCCCATATTAAAGACATTCCTGGACGTGAAAATGTGAAGAATGTCATACTTGATTTGTCTCCAACTTTTAGAAGTTTCGCGCAAGATTTTTTCCCAGAAGCACGACTTATCGCTGACAAGTTTCACGTGATTAAACTTATTCATCCAATCATTCACAAGTACAGAAAAGAACTCATCGAAAAAGAAGGATTTAATGGTGGTTTTAGAAATCCTATTGGCAGACTACTTATTTGTAATAGATCCAAACTCCAATGGAAAACTAAAAATACTATCGATCGTTTTTTAGAATTTTCTTCTGACCTTAAAGAAATTTACTGGTTCAAGGAAAGGATTTACAGGTTTTATAGAATAAAGGGACTGAAGAAGGCTCGGAAGATTTGGATTGAAATACTTGATTCCATGGCCGATTCAAAAATACCCGAGATACAAAGTTTAAGACGAACATTGCGTTTATGGGCAAACGAAATATTAAATTACTTTTCTACCAATCTTACGAATGGAAGGACTGAAGGATACAATCGAAAGGCAAAGTTGATTCAAAGATGTGCGTATGGATTTAGAAGTTTCAAAAATTACAGACTGAAACTTCTCTATTCTTGCCGATAAAGTAGAATTGTTATCTAAAAATATTTTTATGTCTCAATTTTTTAAAATTGAATGGAGAGCTATAATTGAAACTGAAAAATACGATTAAACTTTTAACAACTTACAACGATAAGTAAAAAAATGTTAAACGAAAAAAGCTTTTACTTGTTTGATATGATTAAAGATTTTTGAGTCATCCACTGTCAACCTAGGATAGTCGCTTCAGTAGAAGCCAGTGGCGATGCGTTTCATATGTCTTTGGAATTATTTAGAAAGTCATCCCATAATCCAATGGACCAAGGGTGGTATATTGGAAAAAATGGTTGCGGGAGCAGGATTTGAACCTACGACCTTCGGGTTATGAGCCCGACGAGCTACCAGACTGCTCCATCCCGCGTTAAAGATTATTTGTATATTAGACCAACAAAAACGGTCTGTCTAGGATAATTGCCAGATTTAATCAAACATAAATTTCTAAAATGTCGTCTCGTTTTTGGCGATAGGGATATAGATCTGTTGATCACACATTCGAAAACGAGGGATGAAATCTATGTCAGAGCACACTACACAAAAGAAAACGATGATGAAAATTGAAGTTGATGCAAGTGACCTTACTCCACAACAAGTAAGATTAATCAAATCCATCAATACAATGCTCCACCATGTTCTTATTACTGAGAACGAGGAAGAGTATTTCGAAGGCAGCGCTGAGTTTATGAGAATGTGTGCTTCAATTATTAAGCAAGCACGATTCACAGAACAATTAAAAGGTAAGGATAATATTCCTTATGCTCAACAGGCGTTAGAATATTCTATGGATGTGTTAAACGAATATATTACAAATGCAAAAGTTGTTTCTTACGATAATTAATCGTTAAAAGCAAAAAGCCCCTCTTTCGGAGGGGCTTTTTTTATTTTAAGTGTATTTTGCTGGACGCTTAACTTCTTTTCTATATTTTGCGCTTTTCGTTTTTTGAAACTTGTCTTCTTTAAGTTCCAATTCTAATGCTTCCGCTCTTTGTGCCATTTTTTCTTTGTTTTCTTTAATAGTTTTTACTGTTTCAAAATATGCTTCTCTTCTAAATTTTTGGAAAGATTCTGAATCAGCCTCTGTTCCTGGTTGAGGACCTTTTCTGCTGATATCGATAGTCTTTTTAGGAGACATATATTTTGGTGAATTTAAGTTTTTCGTTCCATCATTATTTAAACCAAGTGCATTTAATAATTGCGGCTTAGTTAAAACACGATATTTACCTGGCGCTACACCTTCGATCGTTAAGTTCTCGATTGCTACACGCTTTAGCTTATCAACTGTTAATCCAACAGCTTCACAAAGCTTTCTGATCTCACGGTTTTTACCTTCATTTAAGCGAAACTCTAACCATGTCTTT
>JAKLJM010000352.1 GCA_023151145.1 Bacteriovoracaceae bacterium
GGCGCTAGTGGTATTGTATAGAGTTGATCTTTCCAGGGTAGAAAAAAGCTTAAGATACAAAATACCCTATGAAATAGTTGAGAAGGTTCATATCTGGGTATTGAGAGTCGAGCTAGATGGAATGAATAAAACCAGATTGATTAAGAGTTATCACGATGAGCCGTTAAAGGGGACGAGAGTTGGAGAAAGGTCTATCCGTCTGAATAGAAAATATCGACTTATTTATCGAGAATTATTTAAAGGATATGTTGTTGTAGAAGTTTTAGAGGTAAATGCACATGAGTACTAAAATAAAATATGGTTCAAGTGAACTAGAAAAAGAATTTGGAGCAATGACTTTTGGTGCATTGTTGAGAAATTTGCGTGAAACGGAAGAAGTTTCTCAAAAAGATTATGCAAAAAAATTAGGGATATCTCCTCAACGTCTCAATGATTTTGAAAAAGGAAGAAGGCTTCCGGATATTAAAACAGCGATCGGTTTTGCAAAAAAACTAAAGGATTCCGAGCACTTTTTTATTCAGATATTGTTTCAAGATTATCTCAGCGCAGAAAACCTAAAATACAACGTCACTGTAACCAAGAAGGGAGCCTAAAAAGGTTCCAGGAACCTTTTCGGTGCGAAATTGATCAATGATTGAATTGGCGCTATTCAAAAAAAACAAAATAAAAATATAAGCTCTATAAATTCAAATAGATCCTATAAAAATTAATAAATCTAGATTGAAGATACCTTTAACTAAGTCACTTTTCTGAAATAGAGAAAGCAAGTGGTTGAATTAACAAAAATACATATGCCCTTGAGTGCATATGTATTTAAGGGTATAATTTAAATGTGGAAGATAAGACAGACACCTGAGTTTGAAGATTGGTTCTTAAATTCTGATCAAAAGTTACAAAATGATATCGTCGAGAATGTTGAGATTCTAAGGCAGTTTTGCCCACATTTAAGTAGGCCCCACGTAGATACAATTAAAGGGAGTTCAATTACAAACCTAAAGGAGCTTAGGTTTAGAAGTAATAAAAGGGTAATAAGAATTTTCTTTGTATTTGATCCAGATAGGAATGGAGTGTTAGTTATCGGTGGAAACAAAGCGGGAAGTGGTGACAAAAACTTTTATGAAAGAATGATTAAATTGAGTGAGAATATATATAAAAGATATATTGTTCAAAATTTCTAAACTATGGAGCAGAAACATGAAGAAAAAATCTAAAAAATATGAAAAAGATTTTTTTCAAAGTGCCAAAAAGATAGTTGGCGAAAAAAGATATAATAATGCAGTTAAGAAAGGACAAGCCAAAGCGAATGTAATTCGTTTAAAAATGGCTCGAGAGCTTTTGGGTAAAAATCAAACAGATCTAAAGGGACTAACGCAACCAGAAGTATCTAAAATTGAAGCAAGGAAAGATTTAAAGATATCGACTTTAGAAAAATATGCAAATGCTCTTGGAATGAAGGTCGAGATTAATTTTGTCTCTGAAGAGGATGACGTAGCTCTGCCTATTGCTATTTATGGCTAGAAGCAAAGGTTCCAGGAACCTTTTCGAACCTTTTCGGTGAGTCATTTGTGTTTCGGAAAAAAGATTGATTTAATAGGCAAATAAATCAATTAAGGGGAAAGATTGTGAAAAAGCTTCTATTAATTGCCTCTGTCTTTTTATCATTTAATCATTGGGCAAAAGAATTTAATATTGAAAGTCGTGTTAACGAACTTCTTAAAGCAACTGCTCAAAAAAGCTATGTGGAATTTATTAAATCTGGTTCAGCTGAATTTAAAAATTTAGACAAAAAGGAATTTGAAAAAGTCGCCAACCAGCTAGCTCCAAAAATTAATGAAGGGATGAAGTTGTTATTCTTAACAGATTTAAAGAAAGGCGAGCATGTTGTTCATCTGTATAAAGTATCTTTTAAAAATGAAGATGCATTAGTAAGAATTGTATTAAATGAAAAGAATCAAACCCTTGGTTTTTGGATTCAATAAAGAAGGAATGAATATGAAAAAATTATTATTAGTTACATTGTTACTATCTAGTTCGATGACTTTCGCTTCAGAAGTTTACCACTGTGAATTTTTGGGACCGAATTTTGATTTAACATTTCATGATGATGACTCAATCACACTTTCAAATAAAACTAAAAAATTTCAGTGCGAATTTGGTACTGAAAATTTTCCAGGCACAGAAGTAGAATTAACAAAGCTTAACTGTCAGAGTGGAGCACAAAAGAAATCATTTTATTACTCAGAAATGAATTCAAAAATCTATTTATCGACAGGGTTTGTTCTTTCAAATGATGTTGAATGTAGTTTAGTAACTAGATAAAAAAGGTTCCAGGAACCTTGTTTTAGTAATCCTGGTTGGACATTTCTTCAGCACCTTTCTGTTTAAAATCATAAGCTTAGGCGCACTTTTGAGATTTCATAGGTTGACCTATGAAATTTAATAGGTTAACCTGTTAAATATGAAAACCCAAAATATTGAACTCCCATTTTCAAAAAAAGTAGAAAGAGCCCTAAAAGAAAAGAGCCCATTTCTACAAGTTATCATCGGCCCTCGCCAGGTTGGCAAAACAACTACGACTTTAAAGATGTTAGAAGAAAGTTTTGAAAATAAATTTCTCTATCATTCAGCAGATCAAGTTTTTAATGCAACATCGAGTTGGCTAAGTGAAATTTGGCAAGAATCTAGACGTGAAAAAAAAATACTAATCATTGATGAAATTCAAAAAATACAAAACTGGTCAGAGATAATAAAAAAACTGTGGGATGAAGATAAAAGAAAATCGGCATTTCAAGGGTGTGTATTATTGGGCTCAAGTTCGCTTGATATTCAGCGAGGGTTAACAGAAAGTTTAACAGGAAGATTTATTTTACATTCGG
>JAKLJM010000353.1 GCA_023151145.1 Bacteriovoracaceae bacterium
CCTGTCTGTCTGCCACTTCTGCTGTTGTTCCAAGATCCAATTCCTCAAGGTTGACCAATTCTTTTAACAATTCAGGAACATTTTTTTGTCGTTGCTACCTGTACAAGAGGGTTTAATAAAGAACTTTCTAATTTCTAAAACGTTCTTTGGTTTTTTTAGTTCATTAATTTTTGAATACTCAACCTCAAGAGTGGTTCGATCTATGGCCCAGCAGAATGCGGGGACTATAAAAATAAAGGCTGAAATTAATTTTTTAATTTGCATCACTGCATGGTCTATTTAAATAAGTCCATGGTCAAGTTAAATTACTCATGCACTACTTGTCGCTGTAGACACTATTACTTATTTTAGTATCATTACATTTGATAAAAGCAGAGAGAGCATCCCTCTGCTTTACTAATTTGACGATTTAATGTTAAAAATTATTTATCTACTTCTTTTGTGATTGAATCAAATGGAATATAGCTATTTGCCTCTGCTGCAATAGTTCCAACACCGTTCTTAAACGAAAAAGATGAGGTTCCTTTTTCTGTAAAAACAATAGATGTCAAAGCTTTCATGGCTTTTTTATTGCCTTCATTAGTACAATAAGCGGCAACTCCTCCAGAAATTGCTTCAGCAGTATCACGGACGGATTTCATTTGATTTAAATTTAGCTTATCCCAAGGAACAGTAATTTTTAGTGCTCCACCACAGGTGTCTTTAAAAGACTTTTCAGCCTTTTTAACCGCTGGCTCCCCTGTTGCTGATTGAAAGTCTCTTTCATCTTTACCTGCAAAAACAAATACAGAGTAAATCAAAATAAGTCCGGTTAATAATTTTTTCATACTATCCTCCTGTTTAGGTTTTTTATTTTTTATCGACAAATTTCATTTTTATTTTGAGTGTATTTACAAATATTTTCTCGCGCATATTTCTTTTGTTTTAACCCACTCACATTTTCGGCTAAATCATTAGGGCACAAATCAATACATAATTTTAATGCCAAATCAACTGTATTGGAATTATGAGCCCTATTCAAATTAATGGCTGCTAAAAAAGAAAGTCTAAGATCTTTATCTTGACACTCTTTCGAATTAACTTTTACAGACTTTACAAAATAAATGACAGCGTCTTGATGATTCATTTTTTTTCTAACCATTTTTGCAGCTTGAAAAAAATCATTCGGATTTTTCTCAAGCCAAAAATCAAGAGCGTGCAAACAAGCGCTTCCGTCTGTGGTTATTTCCTGACATTGATTAAAGTCATTAAGCGATTCTAGAGCAAATTTTCCATCTTTTTCTACGAGCGCAAATGATTTTAAAAAAAATAAACTGCCAATAAAAAAAATAAATATATTTTTAATCAAGTTACTTACTCTCTTTACTCTGTTGCATATCAGAATCAGACAATATGGGCTGCAATGGTTTTTGTTTGTTTTTAGGATTCCAAAGAGACAGCTTTATAGTATCGTTGCTGGCATACAACTCATAGATCGATTCTCCAAACGCTGCTCCATTTTTTCGTAACCAATTTTCACCACCGCGTTTTAAATAATAAGCTCCAGCAGAGGCATCTTCTTTTTCGTATTCCAACACAAGGCTTTCAATTTTTTTGTCTGTGGTTCCATCCACTCTAATCAAAAATTTATCTTCAGAACCACTCTTTTTTAAAATCGCTGCACGCACAGAACCATCTTTATTGAAAACGTTCACAACTTCGCTATGTGCCGACAAAGAAATGAAAAAAATATAATATGATATGATATAATTTAATTTCATAATGACCTTTTTTGATCTATTTTTTTTAAATTCGAAATCTGCAAATGAATTTACAGTTAAACTGATCTTTGGTCAATTTAGATGTCAAATCATACAAAATAACCAACTGAAGTCTAGCGAAAGACTACATGTCAATGAAATTCTACTCAATCTAGTAATTCATAAATGGCTTCCTGATCAACGACTTCATATTTTTTATCTGATAAATTTTGAGGACTTCCATGAAATTAAATCAATCGAAGATTTGGGAAGTGATGTTGGAATGAATCTTTTATTACCGAAAAGAAGTTCAACCTTCTTCGCGATGGATAGGTATTATCGATGACTACACTGTACTTCCAGAAAAAATTCGTTTTCAACTCCCGAAGAAAAAGGCTTTCATCGTCGTATTATTTAGCAGGGTGTTGAAAATCCATCCTATTTGATCAAATTTCTATTTTATTTTTTTCGAAAACTTATTTTTATTTTTTTTTTGGAATCTCACCGACTTAAACTTGGCTTCGATTTACGTCAGCCGATATCAAATCCATCGCTGTTGGAGGATTTTCTGGTATTATTCCAACTCATGCCGCCAATAAATTCTTAATTCGCACAAGGTTATAAACGCTCATCACAAAGCTGAACATCCATCCCAGTTTTTCAGTTCCTCTCAGCATCGGTCTCCGTAGCAGGCCAATTGTCTTAGCCCAGCCAAAAATTTCTTCGATGCACATTCGCTTGCGCTGACTCACTTTGTATCCTGCGTGCCGTGTTGTTCTGCCGTCGATGGAACTGATTTTTTTGCGGGCATGAATATTCTGAGCGACGTGGGATTTAATATTCAGTTGACTCAGATCTTCCCCATGATCGGCCGTATCGTAACCTTTGTCTGCTCCCAAAGATGAACCTTGATTCAAGGCCATTGCCATTTCAGCTGCGGCTTCACGCTCAGCAGTTCCTGTCGCTTGAGTTAGGCGGGTGTCGACCACCAGACCATTTCGATTTTCCATCGTCACGTGACCCATGAACTGAAGCTTGGCGGCCTGACCTCCTGATTTTGTGTACAACTTCGACTCCGGATCTGTCTTCGACTCATGGGTCTCGTTGGATCTTTTCTCGCCTTTGA
>JAKLJM010000354.1 GCA_023151145.1 Bacteriovoracaceae bacterium
TAGTGATAATCATGAAACGGTTTCGAAACTTCGGGCCCTAAATCCCTATGGCTACAGTAAACAATTAGTAGATGAATGGATTTTGAAACAAAAAGAAAAACCCAAACACTGGTTTGGAGTTAAGTTTTTTAATGTTTATGGGCCAAACGAATACCATAAAGGTGATATGCGCTCTCTTGTCCATAAAGCTTACGGACAAATTCTCACTGACGGAAAAGTTCGATTATTTAAATCTCATAAAGAGGGATTTAAAGACGGTGAACAGTTAAGAGATTTTGTTTATGTGGTTGATGTCGTCAAGGCCATGATTGAAATGATGAAACCAGAAGTAAAAAAACACTCTGGAATTTATAACTTAGGATCTGGAAAAGCTCGTTCCTTTTTTCATTTAGTGGAGGCGACTTTTAAGGCCATGGAAAAGACTCCTAATATCGAATTTATTGATATGCCGTTGTCGATTAGAAATCAGTATCAGTATTTTACTGAAGCCGATATGAAAAAATTCCAAACTGTTTTCCCTCAATTTAAATTTCATTCTCTTGAAGAGGGCGTGACCGATTATGTAAAAAACTTCTTAATGACTGATCGTCATTATTAAGAAACAGAACCAGGAGTGGTTGGATGGCAAAATTTCAAGGTGGATTAAAAGAAGCGGCAAAAATGTTGGCAGGACTTTCTCGCGAAGCTCGTGACCGCATTTTAACGGTGATTGCTAAAAAAGATCCGGCCATGGCCATTAATCTGGAAAAAAACCTCTTTAGTTTTGAAGATATTAAATTTTTAACTCCTGTGATGTATATAGAGTTTTTAAGAGAAATAAAAATTCAAGACTTTGCCCTGGCACTACGCATGGCGTCTCCAGAATTAAAAGATTTCGTCTTCAAAAATTCACCGCGCGCCATTAGACAGGAAATAGAAGATGTCTTACTTGGTCCCTTGCAACTGGCCAGTCATGTTACTCAAGCAGAAGAGAGAGTCATGGCGGTTTTTTTAAGAAAGATCGAAAAAGGGGAAATCATCATTCGTAAGGATGATGTTTCCGTTTAGGGCCAACTTAACTCAATCAATAAAATTACTCAGGAGCAAATTGTCTCTTTGTGACTTTAGAGTGACAAAAGGTGACTGCGTTAACTTCATGATAAGTGGTCCTATAGCGGTAGGACCACTTGGCATCAAAAATGCTTTATTAAATATAGGTGACTACTTCTAGGATGGGGGTGGAAACAAATGCAACTTTAGGATGAGGCTGCATTAAAAACTCTAAGGATGGAAAACTGATTTAAGGAGTTACTATGGACAGACGACATTCGACACGCTCCCCCTGGATCAAAAAAGTACGGCTTCGACAAAGATCTAATTTTCAGATAGAAGCCACATAAAAATCAAATTGGTTAAATGAATTTAGTAGGCGTATCTTCTTTCAACTTCAGGAGGAAATTGAATGAAGAACGCCTTTTTTATTTTTGTCTCAATCTTATGCTTAAATATTTGGGCCAACGATTCCTTACCTGTTTTGGATGCTGAATATAGTGCTCGAAATCCTCGTGAATTAACTTCACTCTCTCAATCAGAATCATTCACAACTATTCGCGAATTCATGGCTGAAGTGCATGAAGATCTAGAAAGTTATTATCTTATAAGTGATAAAAATTTCAAATTACCACCAGAGGCAGTTTGTGTTTCTAAAACGAAAGCTGAAGTGGTGAGAACATTAACGAAATCAATTATGCATACTTTGAAACTTTATCCAGATGAAGAGCTCCCGGTAAGTGAAGCGGTAGAAGATTTAAAACTGTACCTCTATGAAGCAAATTATAAAACTTGTACTTATTCTAAAGTTACTCGTGGTCTTAGAGTCGAAAGAGCCCTTTTTTATTTTTCAAATGCACGTTTGGCCGTTCGTTTAGACTTTTTTTCACCGGTTGAATAAGTTTCAGTATCTATCCGACACCTAATTCAATAAAAAGACTGTAAAAATACCACTTAAAATTTGGCACGTGCTTTGCTCTATTCTTTTGCATCATCAAGGAAGATGATAAAAGTTCAGAGGATTTGAACTTTCAACTTAAGGAAGAAATACATTAGAGAGGAGTTCATATGGAATCATCAGTACTAAAGCAATTCGAAGGTCTATTTGTTGAGATGAAAAAAAATCTTATCAATGAAATGAAGCTACAAGAAAATGAAATCGAATGGCAAAAAGGTGATGAGACAGATCTTTCTAATGATGATCGCGAAAGAATGCTGAAGCTTAAACTTGTTGGAAGACAAAGTTTTATGCTTAAAAAAATTGATAATGCCCTTCTAAAAATTAAAGAGGGAACATATGGTACTTGTGAGGAATGTGACGGGGATATCGAAATCAACCGTCTAAGAGCAAGACCAATTGCTACTCAGTGTATTCAGTGTAAGGAAGAATCTGAAAGAGGTGAAAATCAGATGCTTTATGAAAAACGTTCTCACACACATGGAAACGGTTTTAGAAACGTTATTCAACTTAAACAAACAATGATGTCTCTACAAAATGTAAATGATTTATAAAGATTTTTCCCTCTGCCTATTGGGCAGAGGGAGTGATTTTAAAATGTTTTAATGAACCTTGCATGTCGATTGTATAAACATCATCTTTGAAAATTGTTGGTGAAGCATAACTTGATGTTTTGATCTCTTCGCTAAATAACACTTTACCATTTAATGCATTGAGGACATAGAGTCCATTTTCAGGACTTTGATAAAAGATTAAATTTCTTTTAGGATCAAAAGTAGGACTCGAGAGTGAGTAATCACTTAATGTTTTAGGTTTAAAACTAAAATGTATTTTCTGAGTCTGTAAATTA
>JAKLJM010000355.1 GCA_023151145.1 Bacteriovoracaceae bacterium
AATGCTCATTTTCGCTTTGATGTCTTAAAAGAATTAGGCACAGGCTCCCTAAGTCACACCCGAGGATTGGCCGGATTTGCTCTGTGCTCAGATGGTCTTGGAATTGGTTTAGATTTGGAGTGGCAAGATCGATTCATCAATCCAGCTTCCGCCAGACTTTTTAAAAATGGATCCGATGAATCACATTTTTTTGCAGACGAGAAATCACTGTTATCTTTGTGGTGTATTAAAGAAGCAGCTTTTAAAGCATTATCTTTAGATGGGGCCATTCAAAAAACCCATGAACATCCCGTTCTCTCTCATATTTATATCAAGGGAAATCAGTTTTTCCATCAATTCGATCAAAACCTTCAAGGTGTTTTTCTGCAAGAGATAATTTGCGAAGAAGGACGAGAGTTTTTACTGACTCTCGCCCTGAAAAAAGAAATTTAAACGCCTAAAACTTTTAAGACTTTTTCTTTATCTGTTACCACTAAAGCTTTTAGCTTTTGTGGAGCTGAATCTAAATTAATATGTAGATCTAAAATGCGTCCCAGACGAGACACGGTGATCTTATAAGTCTGATTGAGCTCTAAGTATTTAGGAAGTTCAGCATAACGATCTTTTAAAATTCTAAATCCATCAATCGCTAATAACTCATCCCCGGCATTGATCCCCGCTTTAAATCCCGGGCCATCAAGAGGAACAGATTTTACTAAAACTCGATCTTGAGAATATTCAACATCTAAGCCAAGCCATGGTCCACTATTATTTTCCCACTCAGCTTTTACTCCCATTTTAGAGAGCAATGTTTCGATATCTAATTCTTTTGTGGTTTCAGTCCATTCTTCAAATTGATTTAAAATAGCTTCACCACCTACTATTTTGATGGCTTCATAGACTTCAACTTTTGTCACCCCTACTTCTGGTTTATCGAGTGTTCTTTGCCAAAGAAGCTTTAAAACATCATCAATAGATTTTCCTTTTTCACTCAATAAAACATTTAAGAAAAAGAAAACGATTCCACCTTTTAAGTAATAACTCACCGATGAGTTATTTAAGTTTTCATCCGGGCGATAGAGTTTTATCCAAGCATTGAAACTGGATTGATCAAGGGAATGAAATTTTCTTCCTGGAACAGAAAGATAACGGTTTAAATTATCTTTTTGCATTTCAAGATACTCATCAAGGCTCGCTAATTTTGCGCGATAAACATAAAGCTCATCCATTAAACTTGTAAGCCCTTCTGCTAACCATAACAAAGGAGTTGTGGCTTCTCGAAGATAATTAAAAGGACCAAGCTCTAAGGGGCGAAGTCTCTTTACGTTCCAAGTGTGAAAGTATTCATGAGAAACTAAGCAAAGATAATTTAAATAACCTTTTCTCGTCGTAATATTGAAAGGACAAAATTGTAAAGCCGTTGAGTTACCATGTTCTAATCCCCCGTATAATCCCGGGACAAAGTGTGTGAGGAAAAGATAATTTTTATAGGGAAAGCCCCCCATAGATTTTTGAATATGATCAACGATGGTTTTTACGTCGGCTTTTAATGAAGCTGGAAGCTTAATCGTTTCGCCGTAATGAGCAAGCTCATGCTTTACGCCCTCAATTTCAAATCCATCAGTTTCTTGGCAACCAATTTCAATCGGCGTATCAATTAAAGTATCGTAGTCGCTCGCTCCATATAAGAACACTTCCCTTTTAGTTGAAATGTCTTCTAATGCCGTCGAGACCTTAGACCAAAGAGGAGGAAATTCTAATTTTAATTCTGGGTGCTCCATCTTTTCGTTTAAAACCCCCATAAGAAGAGTTGGAAGATGTAAAAAAGCGTGACTTTGATCAATATGACTGGTTCTCACCGTAAGTTCATGACAGAACACGCGGTATTGAATGATGAAATGATCTTCTTTTAACTGCACGTCGCTTTTAGAAAAATCGAGTGTGAAAGTTGAAATATCAGATTGTTCAAAATGATAATGTTCACCTTTTGTATTGGTGGCCGACCAGTTACTTAAGTGACGAGAATATTCACGAATCAAATAAGATCCAGGCGACCAACGGGGAAGAAAAAAAGTAAGTTTTGTTTGCTCTGAACGTTTTTTACCCTCAATCGTCACCAAGGCTTGATGAGTTTCAGGGGATTCGATTTTTATAGAATAACGAAGCTTCATAGAATACACCTTTTAAAATGAAAAGATCAAAAAAGAGTTTTTACTACTCTAACGTAAAAAAAACTTTCAGTCGCTATTTGGGCAGCGCACATTTCTCATTTTATCGCACTTTTTCGCACCAAAATCCTTGAAAATCCTCTCAGTTCTGGATAGAAGTCAAAAAACACACAACACACTAACAATGAGATTAACCCATGGCCTTTATGTCAAAACGTATCGACCGGAAACTAGTCGTTCCACCAACGATTTACCTTACCGAAAGAGCGTATCAACAATTAAAGCTTATTATTGAAAATGATTTCACATTGGCAGGTAAATACTTTCGAGTGGGAATATCTGGTAAGGGCTGTGATGGCTTTACTTATTCTGTGATGTTCACAGATCTTTTAACAGACGACTTTCTTGTCAATATAGCCAATCAATCTGATGAGATTCAAATTGTCCTCGATCCTTTTGCCGCCTTTTATTTAGGTGAAGCGACGATTGATTTTATTCAAGACTTTGAGCAAGAGGCCGAAGGTTTTGTGGTCACGAATCACCAACAAAAAAATTTCCAAGGTAAATTTTTTAATAAAAATAATGCCCCTCTTCCTCCTCTAGAAGACGAGGGAAGCGTATGTTAGATTTTCGCTATCTCAAAGCTTTTAAATTAACCGCGCAGTACTCGAGCTTTTCAAAGGCTGC